>NZ_QUFR01000010.1:20873-108002 GCF_003478575.1 Dorea sp. AF24-7LB | reverse complement strand
TAATTATTTTAATCTTTTTTGCAACTCATTTCTGAGTTATCCTGCTCTCTTGCGACAGCTTATCTAGATTATCATATCCAGATCTTATTGTCAATAGCTTTTTCATTATTTCCAGAAATTTCTACATCTCATTCGAACCGTATGCAAAACCGGCAGGATGCGACAAGAAACTACTCATGAGTGCCCTGTCTACCGGAAGTTCATTGCAAGTTTTAATAACGGATTATAATCATATATTATTTTCAATATTGCATTGCTTTGTATCGTCTGATACATTTCTCTTCCAACAGAAGTTACATACATTAATGTAACTATAATAAACAGGAACCATATAATGATCAGTGCAATCAAAAGCCCCACTGCTCCTCCACCAAGCCGGTTAAAAAAGCCAAGCACAGGAAGGTTTGCTACTATATCTAATGCAAATACAACTGCCCGCACAAGAATTGTAACCAACAGGAATGTACAAAGAAACGCTACCATGTGTATAATGAGCTGTGCAAGGAATTCGCCAACATATTCTGCGAAGGTTTTTACCCCCAGGTCTTTATATACACTATCATTATTATTGTCATTTAACATCGTTTTAAACACTTGCGGCAATTTTGCCATTTCAATCGCTTTATTTTGCAGGTCTTTTGGAATATCTGCGTTTTTAATCGCTTCTTCCACAGAAGAACTGTCCTTTTGGTTAAGTCCATCCAGAACACTGGAAGAAATTCCGTATTTTTTCAAATCTTCACTCGTAATCTTTCCATTTACAATATCATCTATTGTAACACCATGCTGTTTCAGCATTTCTTCAGTAATCCCTGCCGCCTTCAATACTTTCCTGACATTCTCAGCTGTCATGCCGGAATTATCTCCTTCAGAATCACCGGTTACAGCTGAAGTTGCCGCTCCTGCCATTGCTTTTACTACCTGGCTCTTGATCATCTCGTCTGCCGGTGTCAGTTCTGCGATCTTATCTGCTACAAACGGAGTCGCGATCACTACAACGATAAGCGTAAAAACGGTTGCTGCCAGCGACACTGCTATTTTCACCGCACCTTTATATATACCAACTGCAAATCCAATCAGAAAGATTGCTCCTATTGCCATTACCATCCAGTCCATATACTCTCCTTATCTGACAAGTCGTATGTTGTCCATTCCATTTACATCCAGCACAATATATTTATTTACCCCAAATACAGGGACAATTTCCAATATACTATCATCCATCGTGCCTTCAAATTTATGTATTCCATTTTTTAAATAAATACTGCATTTTTTGCCATCGAAAAGAATCACCTGATTTCCACAGATTCTGATATTCCGGTAATTTTCTTTTATTTCTTTGGAAAGCACTTTTTTACCGGAAGTGTTGTACAAGCGAAGCTCGTATCCATCTTTTCCTGTGTTTTTAAGCAGCATACCAACATATTTTTCATTATGAGCGATGCTCTGGATCTGTTTATTGATCGTTACGGTTGTAACTTCTTTTGGTGTCTCTTTGCCATCAAAAAATGTCAGACAGTTGTCACCTGCAACAGCGGATACATTGCCTTTCATATAAAATCCATCAGCCAACACGCTGTCCTTATATTCTTTTTTCGCAACTTCGTGATCTTTTACATTTTCTCCTGCCGTTCCAAAATTGTAGTATGCTACTTTGGAAATAAGTTTTCCTCCCTGTACCTGCATATAAACTGCCTGCATGACTTCTCCATCCTCTGACATGGAAACATCCAGCGGATAGCCGGTTCCGCCAAGTGATGCCTGATGTTCTACAAGCAGATTACCGGCAGTATCATAGCAGACAATCTCCGGAGCGGATTCATTCTTTACAATTGCGCTTACGATTCCCTGCCCTGATACGGCGATCTTTTCAATAGGAAGGGTCGTGTGCACTTCTCCTTTTTCGCCATTTTTATCAAATATAAAAATATCATTTCCACCTTCATCCGCAATTGCGGCACAGTCTCCCATGACTTTTACGATCGGTGTCTTTAACTGGCAGGACTGGTTCCACTGCTCTTCCCCTTTTTCATTTACATAGGCTACACCGTCACGGCTGTATTTTAATACCCCTTTCGCAAATGTTTTATAACTGCTGTTCGCTGCTCCGCTGAGCGCATAAGTTTCAGATACGCGGACAGAAGTGTATGTTCTAAAATAAATAATCCCGAAAATCACCAGCACCAAAAGTAGCAGCCCTCCCGCGAACAGAAGTGTACTCTTTTTCCACACTCTTTTGCGCTTTACATTCGGGATTCTCGGATCTGGAGAATGGTTCTCATCTACAACCCGGAATTTTCTATTTTTACTTTGCACGTTTTTATCCCCTTTGTTTTGATTTTGTGACCAGTATAGCACATCCCAGAAACAGACGCAAAGCCAAAACTTGTCACTTCACAGTTCCGGCTTTGCTTTTCTTATTTAAAATATTATGGAAGCAAAAGTTTTTGTCCTATATAAATCAGATTTCCGTCTGTCAGACCATTCATCTTACAGATAGCTTCTACATGATTTGCTGTTCCATACAGTTTCAGACTGATCTTGTCCAGTGTATCGCCGCGCTGTACAGTATAATAATCTTCCTGCGCCTGTTTTCCTGTGGCTGTTGACTGTTCTGTCTTCTGCTGTTCATTTTCTGTTTTTTTTCGATTTTCGGTTCCCTTACTATCCGCTTTATTATCCACGGTTTTTTCTTCCGTTTTATTTTTCTGATTTTGTTTATCTTCTTTATTATTTTCAGCTTCTTTTACAGTTCCATTTGTCTCTTCGGTTTTGCCGATCGACATGGACAGCATGTCCAGGGACTTCTGTACCGAGCGCATCTTGTCCACATTATTCATGGTTGAGATTCCGATTGCAAGCACAACAACTACCAGAGATACACTCATCGCATAGCTAAATCTGGATGACTGCCTCTGTTCCCGATAATTCTTTTTGTTTCTTACTGTACTACGAAAATTCTTTGCAGCTCGATCCTCAACCAGCTCACTGGGTGTCACGCCATTTTCTTTTCTCGTCCGGATCATATAACTTTGCATCGTCGGATTTCTTTCATAATAAATATAATGTCCGCCCATCTGCATCAGCTCACCATATTTGCACGCATAAAAAATTTCATCCGTTTCCAGTGCATCACGCCATACGAAAACGGTATTTTCCTTTTCAAATAATTTCTTATGGAGCTCTCCCACCCCCTGATTCAGTCCCATCGGATGACCGGTCTCGATCATACACCAGCCGACTGCTTCCTGTTCGGGGAAATGCGTCTCCCGCTCCTCCTGCGTCCGTTTCCATATCTCTTCATCCATCCGAATCTCTGTCCCTGCAACTTCGACCGCTTCAATCTGCAGCGCTCCTGATATGTATACAACTGCCTGTCCTTCCTGCTCCACAATCTCCCCTGTGAGCAGAGCTGCTATCGGCGAATCAATTGCTTTCATCCGCAATTGATTCAGATACGTATCTACATAGTCCTCCATGTAGATTTTTGGTTCGTCACTGACGTTCCCGATTTGCCTTACATTTTTTGGAAATTGTCTTTCCATATACTCCTCACCTCATTTATGAAATTTTTGTATATGGTAGCACGGGATTTTTGCAAATTTTAGCATACGATGGGGATAAAGTGGATAAAGTTTTCGACAGGGTGTGAATAAATGTAAAAAGGGGACGGGGATTTTCTAGAAAATCCCCGTCCCCTTTTAGGTCATATTTTTTCTTATACAAATGCTTTTACTTTTTCGTAAATGCTGTCTGCATCCAGTCCGTATTTCTTAATCAGTTCTACAGCCGGTCCAGACTCTCCATATGTATCATTTACACCAATCTTCAGAACTTTTGCAGGTGCTTTCTCAGCAACAACGTCGCATACTGCACTTCCGAGTCCTCCGATAACAGAGTGCTCTTCTGCTGTTACGATCTTGCCCGTCTTAGCTGCTGCTTTGATAACTGCTTCTTCGTCTAACGGTTTGATCGTGTGCATGTTGATTACTTCTGCACTGATTCCGTCTGCTGCAAGCTTCTCTGCTGCTACAAGTGACTCAGAAACAGTCAGTCCTGATGCGATAATTGTAACATCAGTTCCTTCTCTTAATGTTACAGCTTTTCCAAGCTCGAATTTGTAATCCGGATTGTCATTGATTACCGGAACAGCAAGTCTTCCGAAACGAAGATAAACAGGTCCTACATGTTCGTAAGCTGCTTCTACTGCTGCTTTTGCTTCAACATCATCAGCTGGGTTGATAACAACCATTCCCGGAATTGTTCTCATCAGAGCGATATCTTCGTTACACTGATGTGTTGCTCCGTCTTCTCCTACAGAAATACCTGCATGAGTTGCTCCGATCTTAACATTTAACTTCGGATATCCGACCGAGTTACGAACCTGCTCAAATGCACGTCCTGCTGCGAACATTGCAAAAGAACTTGCAAATGGAACCATTCCTGTTGTAGCAAGTCCTGCTGCCACACCAATCATATTGCTCTCTGCGATACCGCAGTCAATATGACGCTCTGGGAATGCTTTCTTGAAGATTCCTGTCTTTGTAGCTGCTGCAAGGTCTGCATCCAAAACTACAACATTGTCATGTTTTTTACCTAATTCAACTAAAGCATTACCGTAGCTTTCTCTTGTTGCGATCTTCTTTACTTCTGACATAATGCTTCACCTACTTTCTCTAAATCTGCCATAGCAACTGCATACTGCTCATCGTTCGGAGCAGATCCGTGCCATGATACCTGATTCTCCATAAAGGAAACTCCTTTACCTTTCACAGTCTTGGCAATGATTGCTGTTGGCTGTCCTTTTATTTCTCTTGCTTCTTTGAATGCAGCATCGATTGCATCGAAATCATGTCCGTCGATATTGATTACATGGAAGTTAAATGCTTCAAACTTCTTGTCGATCGGATATGGAGAGTTTACTTCTTCTACAGTTCCGTCGATCTGAAGGTTATTGTTATCTACAATTACTACAAGGTTGTCCAGTTTTCTGTGACCTGCTAACATAGCAGCTTCCCATACCTGTCCTTCCTGGATCTCACCATCTCCAAGCAGAGTGTATACTCTGTAAGATGCATCATTTAATTTTGCAGAAATTGCCATACCAACTGCTGCTGAAATCCCCTGTCCAAGAGAACCACTTGACATATCAACTCCCGGAATGTGTTTCATATCCGGATGTCCCTGCAGGTAAGATCCCACTTTACGAAGTGTAGTCAGATCTTCAACCGGGAAAAAGCCTTTGTTGGCAAGTGTCGCATAGTAACCTGGTGCTGTATGTCCTTTGGACAGTACAAAACGGTCACGATCTGCTTTCTTAGGATCTTTTGGATCTACATTCATCTCTTCAAAATAAAGATATGTATAAATGTCAGCTGCTGACAGTGATCCGCCCGGATGTCCGGATTTGGCACTGTGAACTGCTGTGATGGCACCTTTACGAACTTCGTTCGCCATCTTCATTAATTCTAATTTGTTCATGGTGTTCCTCCTAATATGAAAATGCTCTCTATTCTCCAAATACAGCTTTGTAGTCAGCCTGGAATTTCGCGATTCCTGCGTCTGTTAATGGATGTTTTGTCATCTGCTCGATAACTTTGTATGGTACAGTTGCAATATCAGCTCCTGCTAATGCGCAGTCTGTTACATGCATTGGGTGACGTACACTTGCTGCAATGATCTCTGTGTCGATTCCTGCAACTTCGAAGATCTGAGCGATCTCTGTGATCAGGTCAGTTCCTCTTACAGAAATGTCATCCAGACGTCCAAGGAATGGAGATACATATGTTGCTCCTGCTCTTGCAGCCAGAAGTGCCTGGTTAGCAGAGAAGATTAATGTAACATTTGTCTTAATTCCCTCTGAAGAAAGTACTTTACAAGCTTTTAATCCTTCTACTGTCATAGGGATCTTAACTACCATGTTCGGATGAATCTTAGCGATTTCTCTTCCCTCTTTGATCATGCCTTCAGCATCAACAGTTGTAGCTTTTACTTCACCACTGATCGGTCCATCCACGATAGATGCGATCTCTGCGATTACCTCTTCAAATACTTTTCCTTCTTTAGCGATCAGAGATGGGTTTGTTGTTACTCCACAGATAACTCCCATGTCATTAGCCTTTCTGATGTCGTCAACGTTCGCTGTGTCAATGAAAAATTTCATTTTTTATTCCTCCTTTAATCATTCGTGAATCTCTTCACAGATCCTTATGTTCACATGATAAAATTATATCCTATCATGCGACATTTGGTCAATAGTTCATTTTTTATTAATAATTTTCTCTATTAATAAATACGTTATATTAGTTAATATTTTTTAATTTCTTGTAAAATTGTTACGATATTTTTTCGATATTCTTTTATTTTCTGTTGTTTTCATGCCATGCTACTTTGTCGATGCCATATTATTAATAATAATTTTCGAAAATATATTAATTTTCCATCTGTAATTTATTTTTATCCATAATTCTGCATGCAGATTTCACCCAACTCCCTGCCTTATTCCCACACACAAAGCTCACTTATTCTTGTTCTTTATTTCTGTATGTAAGATTTATCCGTTCCCACTCTTTATTTCTATATGTAGCACCTACCTGCGCCTACGTTTTATTTCCCGTGGGTAAGATGTTGTTCCGCGCACGATCAGTTGCGGTTCATATTCGACATGATAGGTACTGATTGGCTCAATGTCCGAATATTTCGTATTGTGAGATGCGATTTTCTTCATAATAATATCGCATGCATCCCTTCCTTTGAATATTACAAAATGTTCAATAGTCGTAAGATCTACTTTGTGCATCCGGGCAAATAATGTATTATCGCATCCCATCACAGACATATCTCCCGGCACTTTAAGTTTCGCTTCGTGCAGTGCATCGAGAATGCCAAAGGCGATCATATCGTTCAGGCCAACAATGGCCGTCACTTCCGGCGATTCTTTCAGGAGCTCACGTGTCAGCTCGTAACCAATCTTATACTCCGAATCAATATGTGCCACATCCAGATCAATTTCTTCTCTCGCCGCTTTGATGATGACCTGGTCTTTCAGACCTTTTTCCGCAAATCCATTCAAAAATCCTTCCACACGTTTTGACCGCTGTTTCTGCCTGGTCGTCAATGGCGGCGCCACATATGCCACCTTCCGGTGTCCCAGTTCAAGGAGATGTTCTGCCATCATGCGTCCCAGTTTGGAATTGTCCAGTTCCACAGCATCTACATTCAGCCGTTCATTCTGGTTATTGATGATTGCAACCGGAATCGATCTTGACAATTCTTCTACCAGTTCCATAAAACAATGACTCGGATTACATGTATAAATAATGCCAAGTGGCTTTAATTCCCACATCATTTTCAGATATCGTTCTTCCATATGCAAATCACGCTGCGTATTGCAGACAAACAGTCCGAATCCCTGCTCTTTCGCTCGCGATTCAATCCCTTGCAGAAGCATTACATAGTATGGATTTGTAAGATTGGAGCAAAATACAACCAGAAGTTTTTCTTTCTTACTTTCTTTGCGGTGTTTACGTTTCTGCGGAACATATCCCAATTCTTTCGCCACACGCTCAACTTTTTCCACAGTCTCTTTTGAAAAAGACACATTATATTTTTTATTTAATACCATTGAAACGGTCGACTGCGACACTCCGGCAGCTTTTGCGATATCCATAGATGTCACTTTACGTTTTCCCATAGTTTTCCACACATCCTTCCACACTCTTTAAAAGGGGACGGGGCTTTTCTAGAAAATCCCCGTCCCCTTTTACTTTATAATTCCGTTCTGCCTTCCAGCGCTCGGAGCAATGTCACTTCATCAATATATTCCAGATCTCCGCCTACCGGAACACCACTGGCGATCCGGCTGACTTTCACGCCGATCGGTTTGATCAATTTGCTGATATACATCGCTGTTGTCTCACCTTCCAGGCTGGAATTGGTCGCGATGATCACTTCTTCCACATCGCCTTCCAGTCGTTTGATCAGCTCTTTCAGTTTAATATCTTCCGGACCGATACCAAGCATTGGTGAAATCGCTCCATGCAGGACATGATAAACCCCGTTGTATTTTCCCGTCTTTTCATAAGCTGCCAAATCTCTTGTATTTTCCACAACCATAATCGTCTTATGATCCCTGTTTCTATTACTGCAGATTGGGCAGAGTTCCTGATCAGTCAGTGTGTAGCACTCTGCGCAATATCTGACATTCTGTCTTGCTTCCACCATTGTATCTGCCAGTTTCTGTACATCTTCCTTTGGCATATGGATCAAGTGAAATGCAAGCCTTGCCGCCGACTTCGTACCAATTCCAGGCAGACAGGATAAGGCTTCGATCAGTTTGCTTATCTGGTTACTGTAGTAATCCATCTTCTGCTCACCATTCCCGTATTAGAATAATCCCGGCATTCCGCCGCCCATTCCGCCTGTAAATTTGGACATTGCAGAAGCAGACTCTGCATCTACTTTCTCAAGTGCTTCATTGACAGCCGCAACGATCAAGTCTTCAAGCATCTCCACGTCATCCGGATCTACTGCTTCTTCATCCAGTTTCAGTTTCACAATTTTTTTGGAACCGGAAACTGTTGCCTCCACAGCTCCGCCACCTGCTGTTGCTGTAAATTCTTTTGTTTCCATCTCTTTTGCCTGTTCTTCCATCTGACGCTGCATCTTCTGTGCCTGCTTCATCAGATTTGCCATATTTCCCGGCATTCCGCCGCCTGGGAATCCACCTCTTTTTGCCATGATTAAAATCCTCCTGTTTTGTAATAAAATTTGTAATTATCAGTCTATCTGTTGTATATAATTCTAATTATAATATCTGCGAGCGGTTCCGTATTCCGCATTCTCACACTTTTCCCTACCATTTATATGTCGTAGAATCTCAATCCCACTTTTATACATATACTGGGCAGTTTTCAAAATCTTTCATCCACTCATAAACAAGTTCAAGTTGATAAAAAACCTAAAACCTGATATTTAAGTATCATTCGTCCTCAACTGTTATATCCATGTGTATCAGGCTCTCAATATCCACAAACTGGTCTTCAAACCTATGTCCTTCTTCTACATGCCGTACATCGATCTCGACATCTTTGCCAATCTTCTCCGAAATAAGCTCTTTTATCTCTGCTTTATGTGCATCCGAGCCAACCATATCTGCACTCATTTCATCCGGAAGTACAATCATAAGCCGGTTGCCTTCACCTGCACTGAGCCTTGCCCGCTTAAGAAAGTTACGCAGCATCGGAGATGCATCATTGGCGATCATCCGAAAATCTGCAGCAACCGCTTTCACATCTTCATTCAGTGCTTTCGGAAGCTCTGGCTTCTTCTCCTGTGCTGCAGAAGTATCCGATACCGGCATCCGGTAAGCTGCTACCGGCGTATTTGCAACTACCACGCCTTCATCCAGACGTTTTTCCACGGCGCGGATGCGGTCCAAAAGTGCATCCTGACTCGTCTCCATCGCCGGTTTGCATAACTTGATCAACGCAACTTCCAGCAACACTCGCTTCTGTGTTGCAAATTTTAACTGATTCGTAAGATCAGAAAATACACGGATATAACGGATCAGTGTATCGTTATCGATCATCTGCGCTTCTTCCTTCAGACGTGCAAGATTCTCCGTAGAAACATCCAGCACATCTTCCATGTCATCTGAACAGCGCACAAGTAACAGATTTCTCAAATACCATGTGAAATCAGCTGCAAGCTGCGACAGCTCGCGGCCCTGCATCGTCAGTTCTTCCACTGTCTCGATCACTGCATGCACATCCATGTCCAGCAGTCTGCGCAGAAGCTTGCTGAACACCTCGGTATCGACAGCGCCAAGCACCTCCAGCACATGGTCATATGTCAGCTTCTCTCCAATGTAAAAAGCCGCACACTGATCCAGGAGACTTAAGGAATCTCGCATAGAACCATCTGCCATCCGCGCCAGATACCGCACTGCTTTTTCTTCCACGTCCCAGCCTTCCTTATTGATCAGCTCCCGGAGCCGTCCGGCAATCGTATCTATGGAAATCCGCTTAAAATCATACCGCTGGCAGCGGCTTAAAATCGTAATCGGTATCTTATGCGCTTCTGTTGTCGCTAAAATAAAAATAACATACTCCGGCGGTTCTTCCAGCGTTTTCAAAAGTGCATTGAAAGCGCCGATCGAAAGCATATGCACTTCGTCGATAATATAAACTTTGTAGCGTCCTTCAGTTGGTCTGTAAGCAACTTCCTCACGGATCTCACGGATATTATCCACACCGTTGTTCGATGCCGCATCAATCTCGATTACATTCATGGAATTGCCGGCACTGATTGCCTTGCACATACTACATTCTCCGCATGGACTTCCGTCTACCGGATGTTCGCAGTTTACTGCTTTTGCAAATATTTTGGCAACCGTTGTTTTACCGGTTCCTCTTGTCCCACAAAACAGATATGCATGACCGATACGGTCTGCTTTTATTTGATTTTTTAAAGTCTTAACAATCGCATCCTGACCTTTAACATCTTCAAATTCATCCGGCCGGAATTTACGATACAATGCCATATAAGACATTTATTTACACTCCCTGTTTATCTGTCATTTATCTATTCATCACCAAAACTGATACCGGCAAGTTTTGCTTCATGCACGATCTCAGATTCTGGATCCACGTATTTTAATTTACCAGCCACCTCTGCCAGTGGGATACGGACAATCTTGTTATTTTTAACTCCAAGCATATTGCCGAAATCGCTGTCCAGAATTGCCTCTGCTGCCGCCGCACCGAGTCTTGTTGCAAGCACACGGTCATAAGCGCACGGAGAACCTCCTCGCTGTGTATGTCCTGGCACTGTAATACGGACTTCCTGATCCGTCTTCTTCTGCACTTTCTCTGCCAGTTCGTACGCAACAGACGGATACTTTTCTTTTGCTTTTTTTGCTTTCAGGTCCTTCTTGGAAAGTTTCGCATCTTCTTTGGAAATCGCACCTTCTGCAACCGCAATGATCGTGAAATGTTTTCCGGCTTTTCCTCTCTTATTGATTGCTTCTGCGATCACATCAATATCATAAGGGATCTCCGGAAGCAGAATAATATCCGCTCCTCCTGCAATACCCGCATGAAGTGTCACCCAGCCAACCTTGTGTCCCATAACTTCCACGATAAATACACGGCTGTGGGATGTTGCAGTCGTATGGATCCGGTCGATCGTATCCGTCGCAATGTCTACCGCACTCTGGAAACCAAATGTCATATCCGTTCCCCAGAGATCATTGTCGATCGTCTTTGGGAGTGTGACTACATTCAGCCCTTCTTCTCTCAGCATATTTGCAGACTTATGTGTGCCATTGCCACCTAAGATCACAAGACAGTCCAAGTTCAGCTTATGATACGTGTGTTTCATAGCCTCCACCTTGTCTAGCCCATTCTCATCCGGAACACGCATTAATTTGAATGGCTGGCGGGATGTTCCCAGGATCGTTCCACCCATTGTCAGGATTCCGGAAAAGTCCTTTGCTGTCAGCATCTTAAAATTTGAATAGATCAAACCTTTATATCCATCTTGAAATCCATAAATCTCTACATCATCACGTTTCTCGCAGAGTGTCTTTACAACGCCGCGCATTGCTGCATTTAACGCCTGACAATCTCCACCACTGGTAAGCATACCTAATCTAAACATATTCATCATCCTTTCACAATTACACTTTTGTAAAGTATATATTTGCAAAATAACCAATCATTTTAAAATTATACATGATTTTTATCATCTACGCAATGGAGGATACCAAATTACCAAAAAGGTGCTATAATAAAATACAGTTCTAAATATTTTACAGAAAGCAGGTATTTAATGTGGATAAATTAGATGTGAAATTATGGTCCCTCGCAGCAAAGGGACAGATTGTACCGGATCGTTCTCTTTTAAAAACACCGGAGCAGATTGCTGCGATCCGAAAAAGTGCAGATCTTAATACAGCCGTGTTAGACCACGTTGCCGCGCACATCCATGCAGGCATGAGCACTGCTGAGATCGATAAGCTGGTTTATGATTTTACAACCGAACATGGCGGCATTCCGGCTCCGTTAAATTACGAAGGGTTCCCGAAGAGTGTATGCACTTCTATCAACAATGTCATCTGCCATGGTATCCCGGATGAAAATGAGATTCTGGAAGAAGGCGATATTATCAATGTAGATGTTTCTACTATATTAGATGGTTATTTTTCTGATGCATCCCGTATGTTTACGATTGGAAATGTGTCCCCGGAAGCAGAAAAGATCGTCCGTGTCACAAAAGAATGTGTAGAACTCGGATTAAAAGAAGCAAAACCATGGGGACATTTGGGCGATATCGCTTTTGCGATCAACCGTCATGCACAGAAGAATGGTTACTCTGTCGTAGAAGAAATCGGTGGACACGGAATCGGTCTGGAATTCCACGAAGATCCTTTCGTATGCTATGTCGCACCAAAGGGAAGCGAGATGGTTCTCGTCCCAGGTATGATGTTTACAATCGAGCCGATGATCAACGAAGGTAGCCCGGATTTCTTCGTAGACGAAGATAATGGCTGGACAGTTTTTACCATTGACGACGGTCTATCTGCCCAAATTGAATATATGGTGCTCATCACAGAAGATGGGGCTGAAGTATTGACAAAGTAATCCACATTTTCATCGGGAAAACGCTGAAATCAGCCTGTGGATAACTACTTGAAATGGGGACGGGGATTTTCTAGAAAATCCCCGTCCCCATTTCGTCTATCGTTTCGACAACTAACGCCGAATACGCTCCCATATTCACCACCAGTTCGCCGTCCCTGACAAGATATTTCTCATATTCCGTTGTATATCCATCCTTGTAAGAATACATCAGCCGTCTCATATTTGTTTTCACTGGCACTTCCGCCTTCCATACCGGAACCGTTACTTCTGCAAGTTCGCTCCGGTTATTCAGAATCACAATAATCTGCTCTTCTTCTGTAAATCTGCCGTAAGCCAGTATATTTTTCTCACAGTGCAGCATAACTACAGCTCCTGTCCGCAGCGCTTCATGCTCCTTGTGTATGCGGATCATTTCTTTATGGAATCCCAGCATCTGCTGATCTTCATGTCCCCACGGATAGGTTCGTCGGTTATCCGGATCTGTAAATCCACAGACACCAGCCTCGTCGCCATAGTATACCGTTGGCGCCCCGATCCACGTCATCTGGAAGACAACCGCTTCGCGCATTACAGCCGGATTAACAAATTCATTCGCCGCTTCCGGTCCCAGTTCGGCAACACGGCCAACCATATGATTCGTACGCGTTAAAAATCTCGAATGATCGTGATTGGACAATTCATTCATGGATGTCAGAAGGGATGGCACCATCATATTTGCCATATGATACGTCATCGCTCTAGTAAAGTTATCTGCATTTCCGCGGAGCTCTTCACGCATCTCATCACTGTGCTTTTCCATTCCGGTCAGGAACCAGGTGATTGGCTCCATAAATGCATCATAATTCATAACGGTATCCCATTCATCGCCTCCGAGCCATTCTCTCGGATCTCCGTAATGCTCTGCCAGAATAATCGCATCTGGATTCGCATTTTTTACCACTTCACGGAATTTCTTCCAGAATTGATGATTGTACTCGTTGCTTCGTCCGAGATCCGCTGCTACATCCAGTCTCCAGCCATCCACATTGTACGGCGGCGACACCCATTTGCGTCCCGTATTTAAAATATAATTCTCAAGTTTCACCGATTCCTCATAATTTAATTTTGGCAAAGTATCATGCCCCCACCAGCCATCGTATTTTCCATTATATGGCCAGTCTTTTTCCTCATCTGAGAAGAACCGGAAATAATCATGATACGGACTTTCTCTGGAAATATATGCTCCCGGAGCATAGCCTTTCTGCCTCTCGTAAATGCACTCCCGATCCATCCATTTATTAAATGATCCACAGTGATTGAAGACACCGTCCAGAATAATCTTCATACCGCGGCGATGCAGCTCTTCTACCAGTTTTATAAATAATTCGTTGCTTGCTTCCAGATTTGCAAAGGAAGTCGTACGTTTCTGATATTTCGTTGCTTTTTTATTCGATTTCTCGCCGGGCGAAAGCAGTTCGCCGCCATCTTCAACGATTTTTCCAAAATGCGGATCAATATAATCATAATCCTGGATGTCGTATTTATGATTCGAAGGAGAAACAAAAAGTGGATTGAAATACAGTACTTCCACTCCCAGATCCTGTAAATAGTCCAGTTTGTCAATCACTCCCTGCAGATCACCACCGTAAAATTCCCGGACTCCCATCGCCGCCGGATATTTGTTCCAGTCCGTTACTTTGCTGCTGTAATCGCCAATATAGAAATACTCTCTTGTCTCCACATCATTTTCCGGATCGCCGTTATAAAAACGATCCGTATAAATCTGATAAATAACTGCGCCTTTTGCCCAATCCGGCGTGGAAAATCCCGGAGCCAGACGAAAATCATAATATGGAATCCGCCCATCCGTGAGCCCGCTTCGATTGTAATACCAGACTTCCTCACCATCCTGAATCTCAAAATAATAGGAAGTCATCCCATCTTTCAGTTTCCATTCTGCCCGGTAATAAGTGAACGCACCATAGGTGCGTTCACTTTCCATCGTATATAATTCGTTATTGATCGCCAGCCTTATCTGTATATTATCTTCTTTTGCCGCCCGGAACTTAAGTGTAACTGTTTCCCCCACTTCCGGTTCCAACGGACACACATACCTCGCTGTTCCGTCACAAAATAAAGCCTGCTTATTCATGTTCTGTCGTCCTTTCCTTCTGCCGGTTCCGATTGCTACGCTTCCACTGGTTCATCGTGAAATAATGCTTCAAACTCTTCCCTTGAGATTTTCTCCTTTTCCAGAAGAAGCTCTGCACATGCATGAAGTACATCCTCATGCTCCTCAATGATCTGTTTTGCTCTGGCATAGCATTCATCAATGATACGCTTTACTTCCTTATCAATCACAGTTGCAACACTCTCGCCATAACCTCTGGATGTGTGTGCCAGGTCGCGTCCGATAAATACTTCATCGTTTTCATTATCATAACTTACCAGTCCGATCTCATCAGACATACCAAACTTTACAACCATGGATTTTGCCAGACCCGTTGCCTGTTTGATATCCTGCGAAGCTCCGGTTGTAATGTCGTCAAACACCTCTTCTTCTGCTACACGTCCGCCAAGCGATACCGTAATATCCTGCAGCATCTTGCCTTTTGTATTATACATCTCATCACGTTCCGGAAGCGGCATTGTATAACCGCCGGCTCCTCCGGTCGGGATGATAGACACGCTGTAAACCGGTCCGACATCCGGCAGTACATGGAACAGGATCGCATGTCCCGCCTCATGATAAGCTGTAATCTTCTTCTCTTTTTCGGAAATGATATGGCTCTTCTTCTCCGCACCAATTCCGACTTTGACAAATGCTCTCTTAATGTCATCCTGTTTCAGGTAAATTCTCTCGTCTTTCGCCGCAAGGATTGCCGCTTCGTTCAGAAGATTCTCCAGGTCTGCTCCTGTAAATCCCGCTGTTGTCTGCGCAATCTGTTTCAGATCAATCTCTTCACTGAGCGGTTTACCTTTGGCATGGACTTTCAGGATCTCCTCACGTCCCTTTACATCCGGTCTTCCAACCATAACTTTACGGTCAAATCGTCCCGGACGTAAGATCGCACGGTCCAAAATATCTACACGGTTTGTCGCAGCCATTACGATAATTCCTTCATTTACGCCAAATCCATCCATCTCTACCAGTAACTGGTTCAATGTCTGTTCTCTCTCGTCATGTCCGCCGCCCATACCGGTTCCACGGCTTCTTGCCACGGCATCGATCTCATCAATGAAAATAATACACGGTGCGTTCTTCTTAGCTTCTTCAAAAAGATCACGCACACGGGATGCTCCTACGCCGACAAACATTTCCACAAAATCTGAACCGGAAATTGTGAAAAATGGTACTTTTGCTTCTCCGGCGACTGCCTTGGCAAGCAGAGTCTTACCGGTTCCCGGAGGTCCCACAAGAAGTACACCTTTCGGGATTCTTGCGCCAACCTGGATATATTTCTTCGGGGATTTTAAGAAATCAACAATCTCTTCCAGATCTTCTTTTTCCTCCTGTAATCCTGCCACCTGTGCAAACGTAATTTTCTTATCCTGCTCTGTGCTGAGTCTTGCACGGCTTTTCCCAAAACTCATCGCTTTGGAATTTGCACCGCCGCCCTGACGGTTCATCATCATAAAGATCAGGAAAAATCCAGCCATCGTAAGCAATACCGGGAAAATCGTTGTTGCAAACCAGTTATCTCTCGGAACATCCGACATCTCATAATCAATCTTTGCTTTGTCCAGATATTTCTGGATCTCATTTACATCAGATACATATAAGTAGTTCTTCTCATTTTCTCCGTTTTTCTTGTTCTTTAACTGCACTTCCACGCTTCCGGTCGGAACGTTTTTATTCTGTGTTATCGTCACACTGTCTACTTTTTCACTGGTGATCAGTTTTTCAAATTTCTGTCGGCTCAACTGACTCTCCTTGCTATCCAGTGTATTTGTAAACCAAAGTGCGCCAAGTACAATAAGTACAAACAGGAACAGAGTAATTCCACTCAGTCCTCTGTTCTTTTTATTATCTGTCACCGGCTCATCCTCCTTTTTTATTCTACGCCTTCTACTACACCAACATATGGAAGATTTCTGTATTTCTGTGCATAATCCAGACCGTATCCAACCACAAATTCATCCGGAATCTCAAAACCGACATAATCTACTTTTACGTCGCGCACACGTCTGTCCGGTTTATCCAGAAGCGTACACAGCTTCATGCTGTTTGGATTTCTCTTCTTTAAGATCTCAAGCAGATAATATAAGGTACGTCCGGAATCAATGATATCTTCTACAACCAGAACGTCTTTTCCTTCCAGAGACTCATCCAGGTCTTTTGCGATCTTAACAACACCACTTGAGGATGTTCCGTCTCCGTAACTGCTTACGCTCATAAAATCCATGGAAACCGGAACCGTAATTCTCTTTGCAAGTTCACACATGAAGAACACTCCGCCCTTCAGCACGCAGATCAGATGCACCTGTTTTCCTGCATATGCTTCACTGATCTGTTTTCCCAGTTCCTGGATTCTCTTCTCTACATCTTCTTCAGAAATCATAACTTTAATTGTCTCTGCCATTTTCTTCTCCTCCGTAATATTGTATTTCTAATATCTTCGTTGTCTTCTCTGTAATCTGGTATTTCTGGCTCTGCCTGTAACCGACGATCCACAGCACTTCATCTCCGTCCGCTGCGATCCAGATCTTATCTCTGTCTTCCTGCGGAACCTTCTGGTCTGTGAAGTACTGTTTCAGCTTTTTCCTGCCTCCGTATCTGTTGATCACAATGGAGTCGCCAGCTATTCGATGTCTTATTTTTACAGTATTTTTAATTATATCATAGTCAAACCATTTCGTGTATATTTTTTCTGGAAATGTTACATTTCCAGGCTCTCTGTCAAATACACGAATGGAAAATAATTCATTTTCGTCTCCGGCATAAGACGCTTCAGGTATATTTTTTTCAAACCGGACACCTTCATATGTGCGGATTGCTGTCACCCCGTAAGGCAGATCGATCCTTTTGCCGACCTGTTTTGTAAATAAATCCCGCAGCATCTGTACATGCACTTCTTCAATGTCTTTGCGTCTGCCTGCTGTCTCACATAAAATCTCATGTAAGACATTATCCCGGAGTGCCTTCGGGATCTTTGTATATTCTGTCTGGCGAATGATCCGTCTACCATTCTTCCAGCCAGTACAGCTCTCTTTATACTGCCCGACTTCTTCTAATATATATTGCTCCAGTTCATACATCCGCTCCATCGTCTTTCCCATGTGCGAAACACTCTCCGTATTCACGCAGTCTTCCAGATACGGGATAACGTCCATCCGGATACGGTTTCTCATGTACCTGCGGTCTGCATTTGTCGTGTCTGTACAATAAGATATTCCCCGCTTTTTCAGATATGATTCAATCTCCCGCCTTTTTACGCAGAGCAGTGGTCTTATCCACACATCATTTACCGGCGCGATTCCTCCCAAACCTCGGATACCGGTACCCCTGCACAGATTCCAGAGCAGTGTCTCCACATTGTCATTTTCATGATGCGCCAGGGCGATCTTCGTTCCACCCCACTCTTTTAATACTTTACAGAAACAAGTACGCCGTATATCTCTTCCAGCCTCTTCTTCGGTCATACCATGTTCCTTCGCATATGCCGGCACATTTTCCCGGTACACTTTCAGCCGGACATTCCATTGTCTGCACAGCCGCTTCACATAAGCTTCATCGCGTTCTGCTTCTGCACCGCGGATGCCATGATTTACGTGCACTGCCATTAGGGCAAATCCCAGTTCCTTTTGCAGCTTTAGCAGCATGAAAAGAAGGCATACCGAATCGGCGCCTCCCGATATACCTGCAATAACACTGTCTTCTTTTTGAAGCATATGCCATTTCTTCACATATGCTTTTACTTTCTGATACATTTTCTTATATCCTTTGTTTTCCTGCTATTTTAAATTCGGAGCAAATTCTCCATCCATGATATCTAAAAATTGTTTTATGATATCATTTTTAATATATATAATTTTGCTGAAAATTGCAAGTTTTACAAGGGCTGCACCGTTTTTTCCCTCTTACAGTTTCCAGATGCCTGTCACAATGATCGTCATATCGTCCCCCGGAAGTGACTGTCCCCATTCCAGCGCCTGTCCAAGAAGATAATTGGCAAATTCTTTTGGATTTACAAGCGAAGACTGTTCGATCAGCGTACACATAATTGTGTCCTGCTCGCCTACCGTCAGCATATCCAGTACTCCATCCGTCACCATAATCACCATATCGCCGGATTCCAGTTCCAGTTTTTCCTGATCTGTTTCAATATCCGCAAGGACTCCGATTGGCAGGGATGTAGAGCGAATCATTTCCACTTTGTCCTTTCTCTTGATAAATGTCGTTGACGCGCCTGCTTTTACAATCTCGCATGTTCCATCATACAGATCAAACAAACTGACATCCACCGTGGAAAAACGCACCTCTTCTCTTCCGATTACAAGCGCCGTGTTCATCATCTGGATTGCTGTATTGACCGGGAATCCTGCCTCCAGAAGTTCTTCCAACATTTCCACAACCATTGTACTGTCCCGGAATGCTTCTTCCCCGGAACCCATGCCATCTGACAGGGCAATACCTTTCTTACCACCCGGAAGATCTGTCATCAAAAATGTATCTCCTGAAATACTCTCGCCTTCTTTGCCGATTCTGGCAACTCCCTGTATCGTCTGGTATTTTGCCCCTTCCACACAGGCGATGGACGCATATTCATTTCCGAGAATCGGGCGCTCATTCTGCCCCGGAATCATCGGGCGTCCCAGACATTTCCCCACTTCGTGTGCAAGCTCTTTTGTCGCAATACACTGCCCCTTCGGCGCTTTTACACTTAAATGTACTTCATATTTTCCCTGCGGGGTAATATAGAATACTGCCGACATCATTTTAATGTTCTGTTTTTTCAAGTGATTTTTTAATTTCTTTTCCAGATGCCGATCCTCAAAAATACTTGCCTCCAGTTCTCTTGTCGTATACTGGATCATTTTCGCAAAGCTCTGCAGCTGTCCTGCATAGCCTTCCCGGTTCTGCACCATCCGATTGTTCCATATGAGCTGCTGTTTTGCATTTTCAAATGCTTCCAATGTCTCCCGCAGAAAACGAGGTGCCATCACGCACTGTTTCTGAAGTTTTCTTTTTAATTCAATATTGATTTCCGCACCGTATTTCTCCACTGCACACAGGATGTCGTACATACGCTGATATGTCTGGATCTTTTTCTCGCCCAGACATTCTTCCCGGTTCTCACAATTTTCGCATACCTGCTCCGTCACTCTGGAAAACATTGTTTCCAGTTCCTCTCTTGAAAATGTTCCCTTATACCCTTCCAGTGTAAAGAATGTTCTGGATAAATGAACCAGCGAATCTGCAAATTTGTCCATCTGCATCACATACGGATTGGAAAATGCTCCTTTTTCTTTTAATTCTTCCACCCTTATCTCCCCTTTTATAATTGTAATGCCAGCAATAAATCAGCGATAAAACACGCGCTGCAAGTTTTATTCGCTGATTAGCGGTCGGCAAATGCTACCATGCAAGCATGGCGCATTTGCCTCGTCGCCATAACTGAAAAAGCTTTGGGAATTTTCCCAAAGCTTATCATCTGTATCTTTTATTTGGCTTTAAATATGATCTCATTCTTATGTACGAGATGTAGCTTCTCACGTGCAATCTCTTCTACATATGCATCGGTATCTGCATACTTCTCCATATCTTCGATCTGTGCAGTCCGTGCTTTCTCCTGTTTGATCTGTTCTTCTAACTTTGTTTCTCTTGCAATACTCTGCTGTTCCTTTGCCTTAAGTGACATTCCACTTACGGTCAGTGTAATGATCATCAGCACCAGCACAGTTCCAATTGCAATCATGCTTCTCTTGTGTGTTCTGACACGCCTTCTCTGCCCAAAGCTCACGCGTCTCTTTTGTCTCTTTGCATTCATAATTATATACTCACCCTTTTGCCCGGTCCCACCCAGGCTTTTCCCTTAATTACTTATATATGATAAATGTTTTTCGGACATTTCGCAAGTTTTTAAGGGCATTTATTTTTCTTGCGTGTGTAGATTTTTTTTTGCACTTTTTTTAGATGAGTATACAGGATTGATATAAGAATCGCGCCTCCTACCACACCTAGTATGCAATACCATCTCATGCTACCATTATTTGTGTGGTAATTCTGCACAAAGATATAAAATGCAGATCCAATCCAGAAAATCAGGTCTTCACTCTCCATAATGCGAAGATTATGTCTGACAATTTGACGGAACACATTCAGTCCGATATAAACCAACCGCACGATCATCCCAGTAAGCAGTGCAGCAAGAAAAATCACGACTTCTTCCCGAATCTGTGGCATGCGTTACCGGAACAATTTTGCAAAAATATTCTCGCCTCTGCTGACCGCCGACTGTACATCCGAATAAGCGATGCTGTCTATCGTCCCGGACAGATCCACCTCGCCTTTTTCCAGATTCAGCCGGTTCACATGCAGATCGCTCCCTTTGACCATAAGCATTCCCTGTTCCGTCTCCAGAAACACTTCATTCAGATCAAAAGACAACACATCCAACACACCTGTCACCAGACTTGTCTTCCGGTTATTTACAACCAGTTTATGATTTTTCGATACCGTTGTTCTTTCTTCCATCTGTATCCCAACCTTTCTTAATCGAGCCGGACACGCAGGAGCTGCATACGCTTCTGATAAACACTGTTAACATTCACCTAAGAAAATTGCTGCACATTCCTGCGGAGCATTTATCTTAACCGGAATTGGCATTTCCTCCAGGCCATATTTATTGCCCGCCATTTATTCATAGAAGCAAGCGTCTCCTCCGACTAAAATAATTTTATGAAAGATCAGGATAAAATATGACATTTTATAAATATTTAAACAGTTCTTTTGCTTCTTCTTTCTTCGTTGTCTCCTGAATTGCCAGGACTTCTACTTTAACTGTCTTCGTACCGAACTGGATCTCGATAATATCTCCGACTTTAACTTTCACGGATGCTTTCGCAACATTCCCGTTGACAAGCACACGTCCCGCATCACATGCTTCATTCGCCACGGTTCTGCGCTTGATCAGGCGGGATACTTTTAAAAATTTGTCTAATCTCATGTTTTTCTTCTCCTCGAAATTTTTCTCAGGAAATAAATTTTCTATATACCTTCACACTCTGCTACATGCAACTTACCTATTTTGTTTAAGATTTCTGCACACCACTTTTTTCTATATTTAGCTGAAAAAATATGATATCTGTAATTTCATTTTGTATGTGATAAATTATTATTGTTCTTCTTGTACGATCTCTTTTAATTAATAATACAATTAACGAATATTTCATTACATTATTGAAGGTTTTCTTCATAATGTTAAAGTGCTTTCACCCAAACTGTAGATAGTCTGAAAGGTATTGTTTTATAGGCAGACTGCGTTTCCTCATCGCCATAACAAAAGGAGTGCCTGACGCCACAGCGCAAGACACTCCGTTATAATCCACTACTATTACTGATTATGCATTAACAGCATCTTTTAAAGCCTTACCAGCTTTGAATTTTGGAGCTTTGCAAGCCTCAATCTTCATTGTCTTACCTGTCTGAGGATTTCTACCCTCTCTTGCAGCTCTCTTGCTTACTTCAAATGTACCAAAACCAACTAACTGGATTTTATGCTCTTTTTTCAGCTCTTCTGTAACAACATCAACAAATGCTTTTAAAGCTTTCTCGGAATCTTTTTTAGATAATTCTGCTGCGTCAGCGATTGCTGCTACTAATTCTGTTTTGTTCATGGATAATTTTCCTCCTCTTGTTTAACTATAGAATCCCTTATTTATTCTATTCTGTCATCGGTTTTCACGTCCCCGCGCCAACCGCCTTTAGTTACTGTTATACCTGTTTTCTTATTGTTTGTCAAGGAATTTCATCCAGAAAATGCCCATTTTCCGGCATTTTCACACTTTTTTACAGTTTTCTGAAAGTCTCTTTTAAAGCCCCTGTACTGGTTCATTAAAAACAGCTTTTAAAAACTTCTTTTTCTGTTTCATCTGCATCACTGCCGTCTGCAATTTCTCAACATTTTTTACAGACATCCACGCCTTATTTGAATGATAGTACACACTCGCAACTTTCCAGAATTTTTCCGGATACATAAGCCGGACGCGCAGATAATCCATTTCATCCGGACTAATTGGACGGATCGCTGAATACGCATTTAACACTGCATCTGCAAAACGTTCTTTCCATCCATTTTTCTCCATTGTTTTTCTGAGAAAATAATACAAATCTTCCACCTGCACATCCTGATGAAACTTTTCGAAATTAGTGATCGCAGCGACCTTGCTGCTGCGCATATCCCGGCACATCAGTATATTATGATAATTGTATTCCCCATGAATCATCTTGCCCGTGAGAAAGCAGTCATTTCTAAGTTTCTCATAGTCTGAATTGCCAAGCTTTTCCGTTGCCGCCTGCGCCCATTCATACATACTGTCGAAAGCTTCCAGGAATGTACATTCAAACTCTCCTTTCACAGGCACCTTTCTGATAAAACGGCGCACTTTTTTCAGTTCTCTGTCATGCTTTTCATATATTTTCACCAGATGTTCCGCCTGTCCGCATTTATTTTCCATAGGATGCTGAAGAAGGAGATGAAGCTTTGCAAGCTCTGCCGACGCCTCCACCAGTTCTTCTGATCGGCGTATTTCGCATTCTTTTCCATCACACCAGCGCTTCAATATATATTTCTCCCCATTTTCCATTTCTGTAATATGCCCGCCTTCCCTGTTCATTTCTATATGATCCAAATGAGTGTATCCTTCCGTTCTCAGATATTCATATAATTCACAGAGTGCAGGAATCCGGTTTGCGGTCAGCGACACTTCTTTAAGCAGAAACCATCCCCGATTTGTATCGCATAAAACAGCACCCCTGATCTTGCGGGTGCTGCTTATCTCCATATTATATTGTTCTAACACATTTTGTTCTAACTCCTGCATATCTATCCCCTGCACTTTACATATCATATTCTTTCTAAATGTATGTAAAAGCAGGCGTGAATATACCAAAAGGGGACGGGGATTTTCTAGAAAATCCCCGTCCCCTTTTGGTTACTTTATCCACTTACTTATTCACACATTTATACACTTAGTTATCCCAAATATTGGAATAACTTTTCTTTTGTATTCATATCCGGATCGTCAATTACAAGTTCCAGCAATTCTTCTAATTTTTCTCCAATTTTTTTACCCGGCTTCATTCCTGCTGCAATCAAATCACTTCCGTTTACTGCCAGTGTTTTCAAAGATACACACTGCCCAAGTGCGACAATTTTCCGGTATAACTCTTCTATTTCGTCCAGATTCTGTATTTTTTCTTCTCTTTTGTACAGGCTCTGCGCAAGTACATCCGCACGCCTTACTTCCATATAATATGGAAATAATTCTTCACCTATAATATTCATCGCGCGCCGCACATTTTTTTCCGTTGCTTCCATGCGGTAATCGTGATATTTTACAAGTTTTGTCACTTTACGCAATGTATCATTGTCGAATTTCAGGCGCTTTAATACACGTCCGGCAATTTTCTCACTCTCTGCCGCATGTTTTTTAAAATGTGCAACTCCATTTGCATCCATCGTTTTTAGAGCTGGTTTTCCTGTGTCGTGTAAAAGCATAGTCAAACGCAGTATCTTATCTGCACGTACATTTTTCATCGCATGCAGTGTATGTTCACCCACGTTATACATATGGTGCGGTGTCTCCTGTATCGTTTCCATCATACGATCAAATTCTGGCAGAAATATCTGTGTAATTTTCAATTCCCATGCCATTTTAAGTAACTCCGGTCGGTCGGAAGTGAGCATCTTCACAAGCTCCACCTGTATCCGTTCCGCACTGATATTTCTAAGTGTTGGTGCCAGCTCACGCATACCTTCTTTTGTATCTTCTGAAATATCAAATCCCAGCTGTGCCGCAAAACGCACACCTCGCAAGATTCTGAGTGCATCTTCGCTGAAACGTTCTTTGGCATTTCCCACGCACCGGATACATTTCCTTTGCAGATCCTCTTTTCCTCCGAAAATATCAATCAGTCCGTCTTTATCATTGTATGCCATTGCATTGATTGTAAAATCTCTGCGCAGCAAATCCTCTTTCAGGCTTCTTGTAAACGTCACTTCCCTCGGATGTCTGCTGTCGGTATATTCCCCGTCAATCCGGTACGTTGTAACTTCATATCCCTCTCTGCCAAATACAACCGTCACTGTACCGTGTTCAATCCCTGTGTCAAATGTTTTATCAAATAAAGCTTTTGTCTCTCCGGGCATCGCAGATGTTGTGATGTCCCAGTCACCCGGCGTTCTATTTAAAAGTGAATCTCTTACACACCCACCAACTGCATACGCTTCATAACCATACATCTGCAATGTAGTGATAATCTTCTGCACATTCTCTGGTAATTGTAATTCTAAATATTCCACATTTTTACCTCCACTTATCCACATTCCATTTTATCATACCACATTTTTGAATTGGGGACGGGGTTTTTCCAGAAAATCCCCGTCCCCAATTCAAAAAGACCTGTCCCTAATTATCTAATATATTTCTTCTAACACTTGTTTTCTTATGTTTTCCACCATACATTGTGAAATATTAAGAGCCGTTTTTATTTTTCGATCAAATTCGTTTCTCATTGCTGAGTATTCTAATATTTCCTTCATAGATTCTTTATATTGCTGTGACATACTTTTTAATATCTCTACAGCAATCTCTTTCATTTGATCAAATTCTTCTTCCTTTATATCAATAAATAATAGCTTGTTACTACTATCCGGCAAATTATGAAACGCCCAGAACTGCTCTGCTGTTCCAAAAAATTCCTTGATTTTTTTATATACATTTTCATCCAAAATCTCTTTTTTTCTTATTTTACATAATTCATTCATGCTTCCATATTTATATGATCTTGGATCTTTACATAATTTTGCCTTTACGGGATTCAAATGAATATAGCGCAAACAGTTCCAAAAATAATTGGCATCTTCTATGCACTGGCTTTGAAAACGATTTTGAAAAACAACTCCTGATCTTTTATGTTTATAATTATAATATGATGCATATTTTGATGATATAACAGCCATAAATGCTGATAAATCTGATAAACTTGCTTTTATTAAAAGGTGAAAATGATTGGGCATGATGCAATAAGAATATATGCCCACATGATATTTGTCACAATTCTCCCGAATCAAATTTAACATTCGTCCTTTTTCTCGGTTTTGTGCAAATATAGATAAATGATTGACTCCTCGATTAGTTACATGATAAATATCTGATATACTTTTCTTCCTTGGTTTACGAGGCATTCCTGTCTCCTTTCCTAAAAAGGGACAGGTCTTTTTCAATTGGGGACGGGGATTTTCTAGAAAATCCCCGTCCCCAATTATATTTTAATAAGATTTTCCCCAATATGCCATCTGTTTTGCAGGTTTTCCACAATAGATACATTTGTCGGAAATAAATTCTTCATCTTCAATCAGACATCTGGTTGCTGCTCCGCCTGTCAGATATTTTACTTCGCCTTCACATTCTGGATCTCCGCACCAGCAGGCTTTAACAAATCCACGATTTGCTTTGAACTTCTCTACCATTTCGTCCATTGTTGTTGCTGTATCGATGTGGCTGTTCAGGAACTCTTCTGCGCGGTTGTACATATCCTGCTGTTCCTGTTCAAGGATTTCTCGCAGTTTTACAGCAATCTCATCCAGAGATACAACGATCTTCTCACGATTGTCACGACGTACAACCACAACCTGATTCTTCTCGATATCTTTTGGTCCAATCTCGATACGTGTCGGGATTCCGAGGATCTCCTGCTCAGAGAATTTCCATCCCGGGCTCTTGTCGGAATCATCAATCTTCACTCTGTATCCTGCTTTTTTCAGCTCATCAAACAGTGCATATGATCTGTCCAGAACGCCTTCTTTGTGCTGTGCGATTGGAATGACTCTACATTCTACCGGTGCGACATGCGGTGGTAATACAAGTCCGTCGTCATCACCGTGAACCATAATAAGTGCTCCGATACTTCTTGTAGACCATCCCCATGATGTCTCATAAGCACTGTGTAATTCGTTATTTTTATCTACATATTTAATATCAAATGCATCCGGGAATCCACTTCCGAAGAAATGACTTGTCGCAGACTGAAGTGCTTTTCCGTCATGCATCAGTGCTTCAATCGTATATGTGTCTTCTGCTCCTGCGAATTTCTCGTGTTCTGCCTTTCTTCCTGCTACGAATGGAATAGCCATTGTCTCTTTATAGCAATCCTTATAAACTTCCCACATCTGAATTGTTCTTTCTTCAGCTTCTTCGTATGTTGCATGAAGTGTATGGCCTTCCTGCCACAAGAATTCTCTGGAACGTAAGAACGGTCTTGTTGTCTTCTCCCAGCGCAGTACGGAGTTCCACTGGTTCCATACCTTCGGAAGATCTCTGTATGATTTTACTGTTTTTGCCCACAGGTCACAGAATAATGTCTCAGATGTCGGACGAATACATAATCTTTCCTGTAATCTCTCCATTCCACCATGTGTTACCCATGCAACTTCCGGTGCAAATCCTTCTACGTGATCTGCTTCTTTTTCAAGAAGTTCTTCCGGAATCAGAACCGGCAGGTATACATTCTCTACACCTGTTTCTTTAAAACGTCTGTCCAGATCTGACTGGATCAGTTCCCAGATCGCATAACCATTCGGTAAGTAGTTCATGCATCCTTTTACGCTGGAATAATCACAAAGATTTGCTTCACGTACAACGTCTGTGTACCACTGTGCGAAATCTTCGTCACGAGATGTGATATTTTTTACTAATTTTTCTTTTGCCATCTTTCTTTCTCCTTTTCTACTTTATTCTGGGAGCTCCTTTTATAAAGCCACAAATATAAATCCAACATTCTTACAGTGCCAGAAAAAAATATAATATGCTTTGACACATGTCTTGCACCAGCCGCATTACGGAACGACTATAACACTCATTTAGCAAGCCCTGATGTGGAACATAGATCGTTTGCGAATCTGCTCATAAATAAAATCACCTGGTACTCACTACGTTGCAAGCCTATAAGCGAAAAACATGGTGAAAGGTTTTGATTTCAACATCATCTTAATAAAACATCTACAGAACCTGCCACTGACAATTTTCTCCGGTGGTCAGGACAATAATGATAGCGATAGCATAAAACACGCTTTTCAAGTTTTATCCGCTGATTAGCGGTCGTCAAATGTAATCATGCAAGCATGATACATTTTCCTCGCCGCCATAATAAAAAACGCCGGACCTTTCAGCTCCCTAAAAAGGGACCGAAAAGCTCGGCGGTACCACCCTAGTTAACTGCAACCCTTTTGCAGTTCTCTTCATTCATCATTAACGCTGACGGAAACGCTGCATTTTCATACAGTGGCTCCAAGACCGGTTCCACAGTGCGCCTGCCAGACATCTTTCACCATTACGATGTCCTCTCTGCTGCCCGCTACCATGTACTAATTCTCTTCATCGCCATATTATTTATGGAATTGTTCATAATTTTAATCTATGGTTTTTCTTTTGTCAAGCAACAAACATGATTATTTTTCGCTCCTAAATTGAAAATTTAAACTCCACTCTTAATCTCCATGATGGATCTTACTCCTGCATAAGTAGAATTTAACCTTGCAAGCTCTAAATTCACATATGTAAAACACTTAACACAAAATAAATCATTCTATCAAGGCTCTACTCTATATTTTGCATATGCACAACAAATTACAATGTAGAAATTCAATAAAAGTCACAACTTTTAAAGTATGAGTGGAATTTAGTTCCGCACTGGAATTTACTTTTTCAAGTCAACCTCCTGCATTTGTATTTCCCGGCAATCCCGCTATAATTTATTTGCATATTCCATAGCTCTGTGCTTAAATAAAAAAAGAAATCCAGATTTCTGACAGGAGGAAATCATTCATGCAGAATCATATTCAAAAAAATTACAGAAAAAATAATTCTACTTTAAATATTTTATTCGAAGATTCCGATATTATCGTATGTGAAAAACCGCACGGCACAGCAACGCAGAGCCGCCGTATTGGTTCGCCTGATATGGTAAATCTGATCAAACGCCACATTTATGAAACATCTTCTGATAAAAGCGAGCCATATCTCGCAGTAATACACAGACTGGACCAGCCAGTCCGCGGTATTCTTGTCTTTGCCAAAACACCTGCTGCCGCAAAAGATTTAAACCGCCAGCTTCAGAATGGTGATTTTGGAAAATATTATCTTGCCCTGACAAACGGAATTCCGTCTGACACTTCTGGAACACTGGAAAATTATTTGTATAAAAATCCGCAGACTAACACTGCGTCTGTCTGTGATGCAAAAAAGAAAGGCGCAAAAAAAGCTCGCCTCTTCTACGAAATCCATAATGAGTTACGAGATTTTTTCACAGATACTTCCCGTTCCACTCCAGATACTATCAACACAAATTCCGAAGATATTTTTTTCAGTAAAAATCCCGTAAACACCGGGGATGAGCATGCTTCAGACATCCAGGATATTTTTTCAAGCAGCACCTCTATGGACAACGGGCAGTCCACGAAGACACTTCTCAAAATCCATCTGGACACCGGACGCTTTCATCAGATCCGCTGCCAGCTCGCTGCTATCGGATGCCCGATCGTCGGCGATACAAAATACAATCCAGGCTGCCGTGCAAAAAAAGGATGGCAGACATTATGTCTGTGTGCATATAAACTTGAATTTACACATCCTGTCACACATAAAAAAATGCATTTTTCTTTACTAGCCTGATTTTGATGACCAACCCGATATGAGCATACTTCTAAATACTATGACATCTGCAACAAAACGGGCAGTCGCGCTAAAGTGCGATGATTCTTTCTCTTTTACAAGAAAAATTTTAAGGACGGAAGAGATGCATTTCTTCCGTCCTTAAACATTTCATTTCTTAATCAGTTTATATGATAGCGGCTACGCTTCCATAACTTCTTTACTCATTGCTTCTTCATACTTGCTAAGAATAATATTCTGGATACGCTCTCTCGTTCCGGAATTGATCGGATGCGCAATATCACGGTACTCTCCGTCCAATGACTTCTTGCTTGGCATAGCAATGAAAAGTCCCTTCTCGCCTTCAATCACTTTGATATCATGAATGACAAATTCTTCATCCATTGTGATCGAGACAACCGCCTTTAATTTGCCCTCCTTTGCTACCTTTCTCACTCGTACATCTGTAATCTGCATTTGTTCTAGCCCCTTTCTTTCAGCCGTTGTACTGTAATCTTTCTACAGCACATACCTCTCGTTCTTTTCGATGACCACTTTCACACCATCTTCCCCTACATGCCTTGTGTTCGCTCTGATGGTGTTACGACTTTCTACAATACAGTTTTCAATATAAGTATTGTCCCCAAGATAAACATCATTCAGAATGATAGAATTTTTAATTACACAATTGTTTCCGACGAATGTCTTCTTAAATAATATAGAATTTTCGACGGTACCATTGATAATACTTCCACTTGCAATCAGACTGTTCTTTACAACCGCACCCGGATTATACTTTGCAGGCGGCAGGTCGCTTACCTTTGAATATACATCTGGCTGTTCCTTGAAGAAGTAGTTTCTTACCTCCGGTTTCAGGAAATCCATATTCGTCCGATAATATGCATCCACGGTCGAAATACTGTTCCAGTAGTCTTTTATTTTATAACCATATATTTTCTTCAGATTCTTGTATCTGATGAGAATATCGGTCACAAAATCATGTCTGTCCTCTTCCGCACAGTGCTCGATCATATCGATCAGATGTCTTCTCCTGATCACATAAATCCCGGTGGAAATAGTGTTGGACTTAGCCACCATCGGCTTCTCTTCAAATTCTTCCACGCGCATCGTATCATTCATCTTCAATGTTCCAAACCGGCTCGCATCCTCTCCTGGAGCAAGTTCTTTACACACGATCGTAATGTCTGCGCGTTTTGCTATATGATATTCCAGAACCTTGTTATAGTCCATCTTATACACCGCATCGCCGGATGTAATGATAACGTAAGGTTCGTGGCATCTCTTCAAAAAATCAAGATTCTGGTAAATCGCATCTGCGGTTCCTCTGTACCAGTATCCGTTATCTGCTGTGATTGTCGGGGTAAATACATAAAGTCCGCCCTGTTTTCTTCCGAAATCCCACCACTTGGAGGAATTCAGATGTTCATTCAACGAACGGGCATTATATTGTGTTAAAACCGCCACTTTCTGAATATGTGAGTTAGACATATTACTGAGTGCAAAATCAATCGCCCGGTAACTTCCTGCGATCGGCATTGCTGCCACTGCACGTTTCTGTGTAAGTTCTTTCATCTTATAACTGTTGCCACCCGCTAGAATAATTCCTACCGCTCTCATACCCGTTCACCTGCCTTTATCAAAGTCTCTCCGCTGTCCAGTACGCCATCCGGGTAATCCTCTGCCGTTGTCTTACCACTGATCGCAGTATTTTTTCCAATCTGTACTTTTTCCGGGATTACCGAATTCTCTCCAATCGTTACCAGTCCAAAAGAATATACGGACGGTTTCAGGCGGTTCGGTACATCTCTTCCGATTCCCATTACAACTTCATCACCGATTTTACAGTTCTCTGCGATAATCGCCTTGTCCACAACACAGTTTTTGCCGATTACTGCATCCTTCATAATGATAGAATCTCTCACAACGGTTCCTTCTCCTATCACAACACCAGATCCGATAACACTATTGTGAACTTCACCGTAAATTTCTGATCCATTACCGATAATGCATCTGTCGATCACTGCCTGTTCGGAAATATACTGCGGCGGCAGGATGCCACTGTTTGTATAAATCTTCCAGAACTCTTCATAAAGATTGAACTCTGGAATGATATCGATCAGTTCCATATTCGCTTCCCAGTAAGAACCAAGCGTTCCTACGTCTTTCCAGTAACCATTGTACTCGTAAGCAAATAAGCGTTCACCTTTTCTGTGACAATATGGAATAATATGTTTACCAAAATCACATCCAGACTCATCTCTCATCGTATGCAATGCTTCTTTGAGCACCGGCCAACTGAAAATGTAAATTCCCATAGATGCGAGATTACTCTTCGGCTTCTCCGGTTTTTCCTGAAATTCTGTGATCCTTCCATCATCATCTGTGATCACGATTCCAAATCGGCTTGCCTCCTCCATCGGCACCGGCATCGCTGCGATCGTCACATCCGCATTATTCGCTTTGTGATAATCCAGCATAACTTCATAGTCCATTTTATAGATATGATCTCCGGATAAGATCAGTACATAATCCGGATGAAAAGTCTCTATGTAATCAATATTCTGATAAATCGCATTCGCAGTTCCGGTATACCATTCACTGCTCGTGCTCTTCTCATATGGTGGTAAAATCGTTACTCCACCATAATTTCTGTCCAGATCCCACGGAATTCCGATTCCGATATGAGCATTCAATCGAAGCGGTTGATACTGTGTCAGTACTCCCACGGTGTCAATTCCAGAATTAATGCAGTTACTCAGAGGAAAATCAATAATCCGGTACTTTCCTCCGAAAGCTACTGCAGGTTTTGCAACTTTAGCAGTTAGGACTCCAAGTCTGCTGCCTTGTCCGCCTGCCAGAAGCATTGCTATCATTTCCTTCTTTCTCATGTCATCACCCCTTCACAGTCGTTTATTATCTTATTATAGCATATATTTATCCTTTCGTGAACATTTTTCACAATTTTAGTAAACGTTTCGTGACCTTTTTATGAAAATATACCAAGAAATTTTAGGTTGGTTTTTTTGCCAGATATGTTTATAATAATATGATAGAAGTAAGTAAATTATGAACACTTTCCGGCAACCCGCCGGAGCATTAAAACTAAGGATGGTAGCTTATGTATAAAATCAATTTTGAACAACCGGTACACGTACACTTCATTGGAATTGGCGGAATCAGCATGAGTGGTCTGGCAGAAGTTCTTTTGGAAGAACATTTCACAATCTCCGGATCAGATAACAAACGTTCTCCGCTTACAGAACAGCTTGAGAAAGCCGGCGTCACTATTTTTTACGGACAGAAAGCTTCTAATATAATAGAAGGAATTGATGTTGTTGTTTACACGGCAGCAATTCATGAAGACAACGAGGAATATCAGGCAGCAGTCCAGAAAGGACTTCCTATGCTGAGCCGTGCCGAACTCCTCGGACAGTTAATGACTAATTATGATACTCCGATCGCTATATCCGGAACCCATGGCAAGACAACAACAACTTCCATGCTTTCCCACATTCTTTTAAGTGCCGAGATGGATCCAACGATTTCCGTCGGCGGTATTTTAAAAGCCATCGGTGGTAATATCCGCGTCGGTAATTCCGAAATCTTCCTTACAGAAGCATGCGAATACACGAACAGTTTCCTGCATTTCTTCCCGAAGATTGGAGTTATTTTGAACATTGATGAGGATCATCTGGATTTCTTCAAAGACCTTGCGGATATCCGTCACTCTTTCCGCAAGTTTGCTGAGCTATTGCCGGCAGACGGCACACTTGTTATTAATGGTGAGATTCCAGAGCTTCACGAGATCACAGACGGGCTTGCATGCCGTGTTGTAACTTATGGTCCGGACAGTTCTTATGACTACAGTGCAACAAATATTCTTCACGACCAGATCGGAGAGGCTTCTTTCGATTTCGTGAAAAATGGAGAGTTTGTAACAAGAATCGCACTCTCTGTCAACGGAGATCACAACGTATCTAACGCACTGGCAGCACTTGCTGTGGCTGATATTCTGAAAATCGATCCGAAGACGGCCGGACAGGGACTGAAAGATTTCCACGGTACAAACCGCAGATTTGAATACAAAGGTGAATTTGACGGCGTCACTGTCATTGATGATTATGCACATCATCCGACAGAAATCACTGCTTCCCTGACTGCTGCAAAACATTATCCACACCGTGAGATCTGGTGTATTTTCCAGCCTCACACTTATACACGTACCAAGGCTCTCTTCCCGGAATTTGCTGAAGCATTATCTCATACGGATCATGTGATCCTTGCAGATATTTATGCCGCAAGAGAGACAGACACACTCGGCATCTCTTCCAAAGACCTTGCAGACGCAATCGCTGAAAAAGGTGCAGATGTATATTATTTTCCTTCTTTTGAAGAGATCGAAAACTTCTGTCGCGAACATTGTCAAAAAGGTGATGTGTTGATAACTATGGGAGCCGGAGACGTTGTAAACATTGGGGAAACGCTCGTTAAGTAAGAGTTATCCACATTTTCCACAGGATTTTATCCACAAAAAACCTGATTTTTGGCTTAAAAATTTCTTTTTTGCCCGGTCAACTGATGTTATAATGATCCTGCAACATTTGAAAGACATTAGGAGGCTCATCAGGCGGGTATGAAAACACTGACTTTAACAAATCAGGCAAAAAAAACAGTTACGGTTCTGGAGAACGAATTCATTGACCGGTATATGCCAAAAGCAAATGGAGAATATGTAAAAGTTTATCTTATGCTTCTTCGCCACCTGGACGAGTCTGCCTCTTTGCCGGCTCCGTCCAGACTGGCTGATCTTTTAGAGTGTACGGAGAAAGATATTTTACGCGCTTTCAAATACTGGGAAGGTCAGGGACTTCTCGAGTACAAAGAAGAAGCTCCGGACCGTTCTTTACAAGCTGAAGTTTCTCCATCAGAAGCTTCGCTGACTGTTGCACCGGTTTCGGGCACGGACAAGTCTGTGAACACCAGAAAGCATGGTAACCGCAAGGAATTTAAAGAATTACTTTTTGTAGCTGAACAGTATCTTGGCAAGACTTTATCTGCTACAGATATTAATGCGATTACATATTTTTATGAGACATTACAGATGTCAGCTGATTTGATCGAGTATCTAATCGAATATTGTGTTGAAAACGGACATAAGAGTATCCATTACATCCAGAAAGTTGCTTTATCCTGGCACAGTCAGGATATCCGCACTGCAGAACAGGCAAAGACCAATTCTGTTCTTTATAACAAGAACTGCTATTCTATTCTGAATGCTTACGGAATCAAAGGACGTGCTCCTGCAGCATCTGAGATCGCATATATCCGCAAGTGGCACGAAGAATATGCTTTTTCTCTGGAAATCATTCTGGAAGCATGTGACCGAACCATGAATATGATCCATCAGCCGAATTTTGAATATACAGATTCTATTCTGAAGAACTGGTATAAGAAAAACGTCCACACTTTAGAAGACGTCTCTGTTCTGGATGCCGCATTTACACGTGCGAAAGCAGACAAAGCCAGACAGCAGACAACGCAGCCTTCCAAACCTTCCGGAAGGAATAAGTTTAACAATTTTGAAAACCGCTCTTATGACATGAACGATCTGGAGCGCAGACTGATACAGCAATAAGCAGACAAGGGAGATTTTCTTTATGGCACTTTCAAATTCACAGTACAATGAACTGATGCGCATCTATGAGCAGCGCCAGCTGGACGCCGTCCATCAGGTGCAAGAGCGCTATGAACGCGTCACACAGGCAATTCCTGAGTTTGCAGAAATAGATAACGCCATCTCTTCTGCCAGTATCCGGCAGGCGAGACTTTTGTTAAATGGCGAGACTTCTGCTCTGGCAGATTTAAAACAAGAGATACATACCTTATCTGCCCGCAAGAAAGAATTACTCAAATCACATGGATATCCGGCACATTATCTGGAGCCGCATTATCTCTGCCCGGACTGCAAAGACACGGGCTATATCGGAACGAATAAATGCCACTGCTTCAAAAAAGCAATTGTGGATTTATTATATACACAGTCAAACTTGCAGGAGATTTTAAAATCCGAGAATTTTTCTACACTTTCTCTGGATTATTACTCACGCAACCACATAGATCCGGTAACAGGACGATCCTCTCTGGATTCTATGAAGACTGCTCTACATGCATGTCATGAATTTGTAGATACATTTTCCACGGATTTTCGGAACATACTATTATATGGAGACACCGGTGTCGGCAAGACATTTCTGTCAAACTGTATTGCCAAAGAGCTGATAGATGCTGCTTATTCTGTCATCTACTTTTCTTCCAAGCATTTTTTTGATATACTTGCTGAGAATACGTTTGGCAAAAAGGATTCAGATTCTTACGATGAGGAATCCCCGGACACCAATTACATTTACAACTGTGATCTTCTGATCATTGACGATCTCGGCACAGAGATGGCAAATGGTTTTACATCTTCCCAGTTGTTTGCGTGTCTGAACGAACGTATTTTACGCCGGAAATCTACGATTATTTCTACGAATCTGGCATTAGATGATATCAAAAACATCTATTCAGAAAGAATTTTCTCCCGGCTCAGTAGCAGTTATACAATGCTTCGTCTGACCGGAGATGATATTCGCATCCAAAAAAAATTATTAAACCTAGGAGGTACAAAAGATGTTACGTCGTAACGAACGTGTTCTGGATAATATACCTGTTGGAGCTCTTGGAATCATTGCCCTTGACGGATGTCAGGAGATGGGAAAAAGAGTTAATGACTACATCGTAAACTGGCGTCGTGAAGACAGCCACGAATTTAAAAATGATGTAGTATTCAAGGGTTATGAAAGAGACAATTACCTGATTGATGCAAAGGTTCCGCGTTTTGGTTCCGGAGAAGCCAAAGGTATTATTGGTGAATCTGTCCGCGGTAAAGACCTGTATCTAATGGTTGATGTATGCAATTATAATCTGACTTATTCCCTGAGTGGACATACAAACCATATGTCTCCGGATGATCATTTCCAGAATCTGAAACGTGTCATCGCAGCCGTTGGCGGAAAAGGTCGTCGTATCAACGTGATCATGCCATTCCTTTATGAGAGCCGCCAGCACAAGAGAAGCGGACGCGAGTCTCTGGACTGTGCACTTGCTCTGCAGGAATTAGTGCGCATGGGTGTAGACAACATCATTACTTTTGATGCACATGATCCGCGTGTACAGAATGCAATCCCGCTCAGTGGATTTGAAACCGTTCGTCCTACCTATCAATTTGTAAAAGGACTTTTACGCAAATATAAAGATCTCCAGATCGACAGCGAACATATGATGGCGATCAGCCCGGATGAAGGTGCTACCGGTCGTGCTGTTTACCTTGCCAACGTATTGAATCTGGATATGGGTATGTTCTACAAGAGACGTGATTATACAAAAGTCGTAGATGGACGCAACCCGATCGTTGCACATGAGTTCCTTGGTTCTTCTGTTGAAGGAAAAGATGTAATCATCTTAGATGATATGATTTCTTCCGGTGACAGTATCTTAGATGTTGCCAGACAGTTAAAACGCCGCAAAGCAAAACGTATCTTTGCCGCCGCAACATTCGGACTGTTCACAAACGGACTGGACAAATTCGACCAGGCATACGAAGAAGGTACTATTGATGGTATCCTGACAACAAATCTGATCTATCAGACACCTGAACTTCTTGAGCGCCCTTACTATATCAACTGTGATATGAGTAAATATATCGCACTCCTGATCGACACACTGAACCATGACGGTTCTGTCAGCAGCATTCTTTCCCCGAACGAAAGAATCCAGCACGTTGTCGAGAAATATAAAAGAGGAGAAGAGATTTAAATCGTCTCTTCTCACATTTAGAATCATATAGCCAAAAAGAGCTTCCCCGCAGTTTTTAAGTATCCTTCTCTAACCCTGAGATAACATACTTCTTCGATTTGTTTATATCTGCTTGGAAGCTCTTTTTTATGGCATCATACATTTTCCTTATTATGCGGAATATGCATTTTCTTAAGCAGTTCTTCTTCCCGTTTCTGGCACGTAAAGATCAACACCTGTTTTTTATTTTCTGCAAGCCACTGTAATGTATTTGCCAGACGTTTCTCATCATAAAATCCAAATGTATCATCCAGAATCAGTGGAAATTCTTCTTCATAGAGAAATTCTGCGGCTGCAATACGAAGTGCAAGATAGATCTGTTCCGCTGTTCCACGGCTCACCTGTTCTATCCGGATTTTCCTGTCCTCTGTAATGAGATAAATTCGCGTGTCTTCGTCTACAAAAAGCCGCTCGTATTTTCCACCTGTGAACGCACAGACAATCTCAGATACTCTGCCATTTAACAACTTGTCCGTCTGCTCGCGCAGTCTTCCCGACAAAGCTTCCAGTTGTTCATACGCCATCGTAACCGCGTCTCTCGTCTGCTGTAATCTCTCAATAACATCATCTGTCAAATCTAGTTCTTCCAGCTGTTCTTTCAGATTCTCATATTGTGTCTGTTTCTCTTTCAATTCTGCTTCTATGCGGTTCTGCTCCCAGAGCAGTTTCTCTCTGGATGCTTTTTCTTCTCCCGGTCGGATCTCTTCAAGTAGAATCTCCGGCTCTGTTTTTTCCTTACGTTTACTTACTTTCATCCGATTCCAGATATAAATCAGGCAGCATAGGAAAATGATGATCGCCATCAGATAATTCCACGGTTTTGACACAATAAATAATGGGGAAATAATCAAAAGAACAAATACGATCAGCTCCATCGGATGAATTCGCCATTTGGAAACTTCTTCTGTATAAGCCAGACTGTCTTTTTTATTTTTCTGTTTTTCCATCTCCCGGAGTGCCAGTTCTTCACTGATGCGGTTCTTCTCTTCGGTGTACTTATGGATATCTGTCCATACATAGGATGCTTCCTGCTCCGTAATTTCCTGCTTTTTCTGTCGTTCTTCCAGTCTTATTTTTATCCGGCGTTCTATGTCCTTTTTTCGTTCCTTCAAGCGGGCAAATGCCGCCCCCAGATCGATGTCTCCCTTATCCTGCGCGCAAGCATTGGTTGCATAATTGCGAAGCTCTGTTCCAAGTGAAGCATCCGGTGTTACTTTCAATTGCCCACAGGATATTGTATTCTCGTATCCTGAAGCAGTCAGCCCATCGAGCAGCATTTCCAGATCTCCATTTTCTACCGAAAATTCTTCTCCGTCTTCCTCACAGAACAATTCTGCCTTTCTCCCTGTTTTTTCAAATGATCTCTGTAGGCAGAATGTCTTACCTCCCGCTTCAAATCGCAACACACCTGCATAGTAATTAGGATTTTCCCACGGTTCATACAGATGGCTTTCATCAGTTGCTGAAGCACGTCCACGCTTTCGCTCCATCCCAAATAACATCCCTTTCAGGAATGTGTGAATCGTTGATTTACCTGCTTCATTTTCTCCATAAAACAGTTGTATGCCGTCATTTACAGTAATTCTGCGATCTGCAAAACGCCCGAAATTCTTCATCCAGATCTCTCGTATACGCATAACTAACCCCTTCTTGTATCCATCAGCGCCTGTACTCCCTCACAAAGCGCACGATACTGTATGCTTTCCTGTGGATATTCTGATAATTCTTCGATAAATGCCCCCAGGATATCTTCTTTATGCTGTTTCATAAGCTGCTCAAAATCATATGTCGGCGTTGTCCGATCAGCGATTTCCAGTATATTCCATCCATGTTCATTTCCAAACGCCGGATGACCGTATAAGCTGTCACCGGGAGAAAATCTCCGGACCGTCTCAAACATAATATCAGGATCCCTGAAGCCGGTCAGTATAAATTTATAAAAATGCTGTTCTCCCTGTTCGCGGATACATGCTTCTATTCGCTCCTGCAGCTCCTGATCGGTAAACTGCGGTGTCACTGTGATTTTCTCATGGATGTAACGTCTGACACTTGCCGGTACAAAACGTATCCTGCAGCCTTCATCTGTTATTTCACCTTTGATAAAACCATGCTTTCCGGTATCATTCTTATCGATTGGTTCCAGCGCACCACTGTATGCCGCTTTCCCATCTATCACAGTCTGTGGCTTATGAATATGTCCGAGTGCCACATAATCATAATCTACGCGCCGCAGATCCTCTCTGTTAAATGGAACATGTGTCTCATCGCCTCCATGCAGCAGCAAAATTTTGTATTTTTGTCTTCCCTTTTTCAACTGGCTGATATCCAGACGATCTCTTATCTCCCGCGAATGATAACTAAACCCACAGACAGATGTACTGATCTCCAGAAGTTCGATACACTGCGGCTCATCTGCCGATATCATATGCACATGTTTCTGCCAGTGAAATGTACGGTAATAAGAATCTTTTTTTATGTAATCGTGGTTTCCTGCGACCAGAACCACCTGTGTTTTTGTCAATTTTCCAAACAGGTAACTGACCTCTTTTAATTCACGAAGCAGCGGTTGTCTGTGAAACAGATCTCCCACAATCAGTAAAAGATCTATCTTCTCCCGCTCACATGTCTCGATCACATTGCGGAAACTATTCCAGATCTCCTTTTTTCTTTTCTCTGCGAGTCCGTTTGGCAGGTCTGGACTTGCCCCTAAATGTATGTCCGCGAGGTGCAGAAACTTCATCTTCTTCTCCTTCCTCCTGCTCCTTCTTTGAAGGCAGTGTTACAATAAATTCTGTCTTCTGATCGTTGCTCTTCGCACGCACATGCCCACCGTGCAGTTCTACGATTTCCTTCGCGATCGCAAGCCCCAGTCCGGCTCCACCGGTACCGCTGGATCTCGAACCGTCCACACGGTAAAATTTCTCAAAAATTGTCTGCAACATTGTTCCCGGAATCTTATCCCCTTCATTGCTGAATACAATCTCTACGTCATCTTCTTTTTTTTGTGCATAGATCTGGATCTTCGTTCCGGCATAGCAGTATGCAATTGCATTTCTTAAAATATTATCAAAAACTCTGGCAAGCTTATCCGGATCTCCGGTCACTTCCAGATTTTCTTCCACTTCCACTTCACAACACAGATTCTTATCCTGCAGTACGCCGTACAGTTCGTCCGCAATCTGCTCCAGCATCAGAGATAAATTAATCTCAACCGGTTCCAACTCTATGTCCTGCAGATTATAGCGGGTAATATCAAAAAATTCATTGATCAGATCGCCAAGCCGCATAGATTTCTCTAATGCGATGTGAATGTACTTTTCCCGTTCTTCATCTGACATGTCCGGATGGCTGTCCAGCATTGTAAGATAAGCTACGATGGACGTCAGCGGTGTCTTCAGATCATGTGCAAGGAAAAGCACCAGATCATTTTTCCGTTTCTCGCCTTCTTCCGATTCCAGTTCCTGTCTCTTAATCGTTGCCTTGATCTCATTGAGACGGATCTCAATTGGCTTGAGCTCCGTGATCAGATGCACCGGTTCGTTGGAATCTGATACAATATTTTCGATTCCGTCTCCCACCTGATCCAGATATTTTGTCATTTTTGAGAGCGCAATATAGAAAAAGAGCGCAAATAAAAGCAGGAAACCGACAACCATGAAAAAGGTCTTATTGTCTCCGATCAATTTCCAGTATAAATGAATCGCTGTCGATTCATCAATATTCAGGTCTTTCAGATATTTAATGAAAAACTTACTGAATTTGTCATTATACGGTCCATCGATAATATAGCGCAGAATAAATCCACCTACCAGCACAGTCAGTGCCGTTACCAATACCGTCTGCAATAATATACTGAATTTGAGTTTCCGATAATTATTCTTCAACTTTATATCCCACTCCCCATACGGTCTTTATGAAATCAGATTTGCCGGTCGGTATGTTCATCTTCTCCCGCAAATGACGAATATGCACCATCACCGTGTTGTTGCTGTTCTTATAGTAAGTCTCGTGCCATACTTTCTCGAATAATTCTTCTGAGCTTATGACTTTGCCTTTGTTCTCACAGAGCAGCCAGAGAATATCAAACTCAATCGGTGTCAATGTCAGCGGAACTTCATTGTAAACACACTCATGAGACTTTCGGTTTAATAAAAGTCCGGCAAAATCAATGATATCTCCGGTGTCTTTACTGCCTTCATTGTACTGCGTATAACGTCTGAGCTGTGCCTTGACTCTTGCAACAAGCTCCAGCGGATTGAACGGCTTCGGAATATAATCATCTGCCCCCAGTGTAAGCCCTGTGATCTTATCCATATATTCCGTCTTTGCAGTCAGCATAATCACCGGAAATGTGTATTTCTCCCGGATCTGTTTTAAAATCTGGAAACCATCCACATCCGGTAGCATAATATCCAGAATTGCAAGATCAATCTTCGTGCTGTTAATGCAGTCCAGTGCCTCCTGCCCTGTATAAAACTTCAGAATCTGATACTGATCATTCTGTAAATACAGTTCAATTACATCTGCAATCTCTTTCTCATCATCCACTACTAATATATTCATACAATCCCTCCTGAAAACCAGGGGACGGGGCATTTCTCAAAAAGCCCCGTCCCCAATTAGTAATTAAATCTTACAGTTCGCAGTTATTGACTGTTCTTGGGAATGGAATCACGTCACGGATATTTCCCATACCTGTCAGATACATCACGCATCTCTCAAATCCCAGACCGAATCCTGCATGTCTGGTAGAGCCATATTTTCTAAGATCCAGATAGAACTTGTAGTCTTCTTCCTTAAGTCCCATCTCGTTCATACGTGCAAGCAGCTTGTCGTAATCATTCTCTCTCTGGCTTCCTCCGATGATCTCACCGATTCCAGGAACCAGACAGTCTACAGCGGCTACCGTCTTATTATCATCATTCATCTTCATGTAGAATGCTTTGATTTCCTTCGGATAATCGGTTACGAATACCGGACGTTTGTAGATCTCTTCTGTCAGATAACGCTCATGCTCTGTCTGAAGATCTGCGCCCCAGGATACTTTATATTCAAACTTATCATTGTGTTTCTCCAGGATCTCAATTGCTTCTGTATAAGTCACTCTTGCGAAATCAGAAGATATGACATTCTGCAGTCTCTCTAAAAGTCCTTTGTCAACAAATGAATTGAAGAACTTCATCTCTTCCGGGGCATTCTCCAGTACATAATTGATGACATATTTTAACATAGACTCTGCAAGAATCATGTTATCATCCAGATCTGCAAATGCCATCTCTGGCTCGATCATCCAGAACTCTGCTGCATGTCTTGTTGTATTGGAGTTCTCTGCACGGAAAGTCGGTCCGAATGTGTAAATATTGCGGAATGCCTGTGCGTATGTCTCACCGTTGAGCTGTCCGCTTACAGTAAGACTTGTCTCCTTGCCGAAGAAATCCTGTGAATAATCTACCTGTCCGTCTTCTGTCTTCGGTACATTCTCCATATCAAGTGTTGTCACACGGAACATCTCTCCTGCTCCTTCACAGTCACTTCCTGTGATCAGTGGTGTATGCACATATACAAATCCTCTCTCCTGAAAGAACTTGTGAATTGCGTAAGCTGTCAGTGAACGCACACGGAATACAGCCTGAAATGTATTCGTTCTCGGTCTCAGATGCGAAATAGTTCTGAGATATTCAAAGCTGTGGCGCTTCTTCTGAAGCGGGTAATCCGGTGCTGATGCACCTTCAACTTCGATCGTATCTGCCTGAATCTCAAATGGCTGTTTCGCCTGTGGTGTTGCTACCAGTGTACCGGTTACGATAATTGCCGCACCGACATTCAGTTTGGAGATCTCTGCGAAATTCTCCATTTTATCATGATATACGATCTGCAGTGGTTCAAAAAATGTTCCGTCATTCACTACAATAAATCCAAATGTCTTTGAATCACGGATGCTGCGAACCCATCCACCAATCGTGATGGTCTTATCCAGATAGTTTTCTTTGTTCTTGTATAAATCTCTGATTGAAATCAATTCCATGCTAATTTAACTCCTTTTCCTGTACAGCGACAAAAATAGCCGCAATATGCTCTTGGTATTATAACATATTGCGACCCGTTTTTAAAGTCTCATACCTATTTAAATCCTGTGCAGATTCTTAAGTGAAATGTCCAGGATCGGTGCGGAATGTGTCAGTGCACCGCTGGAAATATAATCCACTCCGACATCTGTCATTCTCTGGATATTTTCCAGTGTTACATTGCCGGAACATTCTGTCTCGGCTCTGCCGTCAATATATGCGACTGCTTCTTTCATCTGCTCCGGTGTCATATTGTCCAGCATGATAATATCTGCCCCTGCTGCCACCGCTTCTTTAACCATGTCAAGCGTCTCAACTTCTATCTCGATCTTGCGTACAAACGGCGCATATGCTTTTGCCATCTGTATCGCTTTTGTCACACTTCCGGCTGCTCCGATATGGTTATCTTTCAAAAGCACACCATCGGACAGATTATACCGGTGATTATATCCACCGCCTGTGCGGACTGCATATTTCTCAAAAATACGCATATTCGGCGTTGTTTTTCTTGTATCCAGAAGCTTGATCTTACTTCCTTTCAGATAACCCGCCACCGTATGTGTATACGTTGCGATTCCACTCATTCTCTGTAAATAATTAAGCGCCACACGCTCTCCGGATAACAGTACGCGGATATCTCCTCTTACTTTTCCCATCAGCTGTCCTTTTTTCACTTCATCTCCGTCTTTGCAGGAAAAAGTCACTTCTGTATCTGCATCCAGCAGTTCAAATACCCGTTTGAAAACATCCAGTCCTGCGATCACGCCATCCTGCTTGCAGATCAGTTCCACTTCTCCGTCTACCGCCTCCGGCATCACCGCATTCGTGCTGACATCTTCGCTCGATATATCTTCTTTTAACGCCTCCAGTATCAGATGATCTGCCTGAAGTGTCATTGAAATCTTATTCATCTTTGTTCCTCCTACGCTGTCTCTTTTTCCATCCGTGCATATTCTTCTGTAATACAGTTCGCCGCACGCTTCGCAAATACCAGACTTTCCAGCAGTGAATTGCTTGCAAGACGGTTCGCTCCATGTACACCGTTGCAACTTGTCTCTCCTACTGCAAATAAATGCGCCATCGATGTATGACTGTTCCGGTCTACCCAGATACCGCCCATAAAATAATGCTGCGCCGGAACTACCGGAATACATTCTTTTGTCACATCATAGCCTTCTTCCAGACAATGCTCATAAATATTTGGAAAATGCTTTAAAATTGTCTCTTCCGGAATGTGTTCCATAGAAAGCCATACATATTTTGTGCCATCCTTTGCCATCTGCTCCCGGATTGCCTTTGTCACAACGTCCCTCGGCAGCAATTCATTTACAAAACGTTCTTTATCTTTATTATATAATACAGCGCCCTCTCCACGTACAGATTCGGAGATCAGGAAACGTCTGCCCGGCTTCTCGGAATATAATGTTGTCGGATGGATCTGCACATAGTCCAGATGCTCCAGACGGATATCATGTTTCTTCGCAACTTCCAGTGCATCTCCTGTTAAATGCGGGAAATTCGTAGAATGTTCATACAGACCACCGATACCACCGCTTGCAAAAATCGTATAATCCGCTTCGATCTTTAACTGATCTCCATCCTGGTCTGCCGCATAAATGCCACAGCATTTACCAGCTTCTTCTATAATATCTGTCATTGTTGTATATTCCAGAATCTCGACATTCGCTCTCTTCTTAACCTGAGCAAGCAGTTTGCTCGTAATCTCTTTTCCGGTAATATCTTCATGGAAGAGAATACGCGGTTTGGAATGTGCACCTTCTCTTGTATAACAGAACTCGCCGTTCTTCTTCTCAAAATCTACTCCGTAAGATACCAGATCATCAATAATCTCTCTGGAACTGCGGATCATAATGTCTACGGATTCTTTCCGGTTTTCATAATGTCCGGCTTTCATTGTATCTTCAAAATAACTATCATAGTCTGTCTCATCTCTCATTACACAGATTCCTCCCTGTGCCAGAAATGAATCACTACTTTCTAAATCTGCCTTTGTCAACATCAGAATCCGCTTATCTTCCGGGAGATTCAACGCATGGAACAGACCGGATACTCCGGTTCCGACGATAACCACATCCACTTTTCTCTCTTTCACTCTTATCCCTCCTAATTATATAGCAAGAGCAATTTTTTATTTTGCAAGCTGTAACATACGCTCCAGCGGAAGCTTCGTCTTCTCACGAAGTTCTGCATCAACGTGTACTTCATTCTCTCCGGTCTGAAGGACATGCAAAACCTTGTCCAATGTAACCTTCTTCATATTCGGACATACCGGAACACTCTTTGGATAATAAAATTGTTTCTCCGGATTCTGACGCTTAAGCTCATATCCGACACCTTCTTCTGTGCAGATGATAAATTCCTCCTTCTCACTTGCTGTCGCATACTGGATAATTCCTTTTGTACTGCCTATGTAATCCGCATGCTTCAATACCCCCTGGTTACATTCCGGATGTGCCAGCACTTCTGCTTCCGGATGCAAAGCTTTCTGTTCAAGAATTTCATCCTCTTCCATCCGCTCATGTGTCGGACAGAAGCCTTCATTATATATAAAATGTTTTTCCGGCACCTGCTCTGCAATGTGGTGTGCCAGATTACGATCCGGGATAAAGAAAATGTTCTTCTGTGGAAGTGCTTTTACAATCTTCACTGCATTGGAAGATGTAACACAGACATCGGAATATTTCTTAAGCTCTGCTGTAGAGTTGATATAACAGACAACCGCCAGGTCATCATATTCCGCACGCACCTTCTGGATTGTCTCCACATCTGCCATATGTGCCATCGGGCAGTCTGCATCTGCTGCCGGCATTAATACGGTCTTATGAGGGCTTAAGATCTTCGCACTCTCTCCCATGAATCCAACACCGCAGAATACGATCAGCTGTGCGTCCAGATCTACCGCTACTCTGCTCAGATAAAAGGAATCCCCGATATAATCTGCTATCTGCTGCACTTCCGCCGGCACATAATAGTGAGCCAGGATCACTGCGTTCTTTTCTTTTTTTAATTTCTTTATCTCTTCAATTACTGACATTGCTCCGTCACCTCGTTTATTTAAAGTCATACTATTATACCATACTGTCTTACAGGTGACAAGACACTTGTATTATTCAAGGCTTTACACATATAATTACTTTTCTGTTTTCCGAATTTGGATAATACGTTTTCTTTATTTCCACAAATTTGTCTGCTGCTTCCTCTACAGAGGACCAGATTCCGTTGGCAACTCCAGCCAGAATTGCACAACCCATTCCCGGTGTACTTCCGCTGTTTTTAATTACTTTAACCGGAATTTCAAGAATATCCGCCTTAATCTGACACCACGCTTCCGATTTAGCTCCGCCACCAAGCGAGCGAATCTCTGTCATCGTTGCACCCAGTTCTTTTTCGCATGCCTCATATTCTGCGGGAAATGAAAGATAAATATCCGGGCGTAAAAGTCATACAGCATCACGGTAATTATAAAGAAATTGAATACTGGCTAGAAAAAGAAAAAGTAGATGTTGTATTAATCCCCCTTGTCGAATGTGGACTTGGTATCTCTGTGTTTCCAAAACTGATTATGGATTTTGTCCATTCCAACGTTGTTATCAAGAGATTTGCTTGTCCACGTTACCGGACTATCGGACTGGCTGTCAAGAATCCGGATGAGAGCTCCGGATCAACAAATCTTTTAATGAACTTATAGAATTAAATCTGCTATTATTGAAGAAATCTTGCACTAAAAATCACGACCACCGGCTTAGCCGGTGGTTTGCTTTGACCCTATAAGGGTCTCTTACCGGCACTGGAGTCTAAAGACTCATCGAAATAGATTCGCCAATCGCAACATCACTTACCCACCAAGCCCTTTCGGGCTTATTTTATTTGTTATGTTTTACTGGCTCACCCGTGAACGGGTCGATATACTCCTTTAGTGTCATTTGATCATATTCCAAATCACTCTGTAACTGATTAGCTATATATTCCTGAATTTTCTTCGCATTTTTTCCTACCGTATCTACATAATATCCTCTGCACCAAAAATGTCTGTTGCCATATTTATATTTCAAATTTGCATGGCGTTCGAATATCATTAATGTACTTTTGCCTTTTAAATACCCTACAAAATACGATACACTTATGCTCGGTGGAATCTCAACTAACATATGCACGTGATCTGGACATATCTCTGCTTCCACAATTTTTACACCTTTTCTCTTGCATAACATACTTAAAATATTTGCAATATCTTGCTTAATCTTTCCATATGCTACTTTTCTTCTATATTTGGGAGCAAAAACAATATGATACTTACAATTCCATTTCGTATGTGATAAACTATTATTATCCATATGGATACCTCCTTTGTTAAATAATGCGGTTGGCGAACCTAACATTATTATAGCACTGGAGGTTTTATACTGTAAGCTGAAGCAACTTCAACCACCCGCACATGGTGGTTTATTTGTTTTCCAAAGTTTCGTTTTTCGGATCAACGAAAAACTCCACAATGTAAAACAGGGCTTTGCCCTAACAATCAAAAACACCACCAGCCTTTTTATGACTGGTGGTATACTACATAGATAATATTTCTATATCATTCCACAATTCTTTTAACGATATATCATTTATTTTATTCTTATCAAGCATCGTCTGAACATTAGCGTAGAACATGGCTTCTCCTTCAGGACATTCGCATATAAACGGCTTATTATCTCTCCTGGAGATATTGTATCTTTTTCCAGAAAGAATAAACTCAATATCCAATCCCATCTCAATAGCTTCTGACATCTCTGATAGACTTTCAAATTTTGCGCAATCTTTGTACTCGATCATCCTGATCACCTCTCTACAACCATCATATCCTACCCGCCAGCATTCCGCAATATCTCCCTGACTGCTGCCATCACAATTTATTCATTGTGGGTAAATTGTGGGTACAGCTTGAAATTCTCTATCACCCATGTTATACTATCACCCGTTACAAAACCCTAAAAAACAAGGTCTAATAAGGGTTTCGCCGATTCCCGGCATAAAATGAATCGAGTGTTCGTGACCTTCCACTCGTAAAACAAAACTAAAGGAGATATGAAAAATGAAAAACAAAAACATCACTTACATGACACAGGCTGCCATGATTGCTGCCATCTATGTTGTCATCACCTATGTCGGTGCAGCTTTCTCGTTCGGAGAAGTGCAGGTTCGTATTTCGGAGGCGCTTACAATTCTTCCGATCTTTACTCCGGCTGCCGTTCCAGGATTATTTGTCGGATGCCTGATCGGTAACATCTTAGGCGGAGCAATCCTTCCGGATATCATCTTCGGAAGTCTTGCCACTTTGATCGGTGCTTTCTTTACATGGAAGCTTCGCAACCAGAACCGCATCCTCGCACCACTTCCACCAATCATTGCAAATATTATTGTTGTTCCATTCGTTCTGCGTTATGGCTACGGTGCAACTTTACCAATTCCGTTCATGATGCTGACGGTAGGTATCGGCGAAGTGATTTCCTGTGGTATACTCGGACTGATCCTTGCATATGCGCTGGACAAATACAAACACATCGTATTTCAAAATGCATAAATAAAATAGAATGTGCCTTGGCACATTCTCGCGCCGAGCGCGTTGCTGAGCGCCTGTGACGCTCGTTTAGCAACGACCGGAGTGGAACGTAGACAGCTTGCAACACTCTACGTTTCGTGCGAGTGCGCATCCTCCCGGAGGGTTTGTTATGTAATAGAAACGAAGTTTCCTATTACATAACAAAGAGCTGCGTCAGAGTGAATTTTTCACTCTGTCACAGCTCTTTCTTAGTTAACTCCCAATATAATTTCCATTGGCTTTTTTATCCATCTTCTCCAGACTTACCGTATGGCTCTTGCCATTTTTCGCTTCAACATATGTCACATCCGTCTCCGTATAACCGATCAAAATCACATATTTTTTATTTTCCGTAACTGCGATCACAGGTTTTCCCTGGTTCATTACATATGCAATCTGTTCAGCTTTACAGCCACTCAAGTCCAACGCATCCTCGCCAAATATCTTGCTGATCGCTTCCATCGGTGTCGCGCCGCCATTCAATTCAGAACGCAGTCCTTCTACCGGCTTACTTGTGGCGCTGATCTTATATTGCAGATCACGGTTGCCCCGCTGCCAGATATATTCCTGATTCTGATCAACCACTACACCTCCGTAGTTATCCGCTGATTGAATCGCATCGCCCGCCTGTTTGTAAATTTCCTGCAATTTTCCGTATCCAAATACATAGTATTCTTCTTTACTTTCTGCTTTCTGTACATTTACAACTTTCGGTTTCTCAAACAATACCTGTTTTGGTCTTAACAGCTTCGGTTCTTTGTCAGAAATTCCGTCTGCATAAGTCAGACGCATCTGCGCGCCTTTCAAATCAGTCTTATAAGTCTCCAGCATAATATTGCTTTCGTCTTTTTCTTCATTATTTGTAATATATTCTTCGGTTGTCTTAATGTATGTGCCGTTCTTTTTCTTTGCCTGCTCCAGAATAATACGGTTATCTTCTACTTTCGCATCCAACACATAGATCTTCTTCTGGCTGTATTTCTTCACAACCTCCCCTTTACTGCTCCGAATTTCTACCTGATACATCGGATCTGTAGATTCTCCCGCCGCTGTCTTTCCAACGTCCGACAGGTGGAAACGTCCGTACACAAAATCACCACCGATAAATCCAAGCGGACGAACACCTTCTTTATTCTTTGCAGAAATTGTCCGTTCTTTTCCATTCTGCAGGTTCAGAATTGTAATTCTGGAAAAGTCCTCATCTGCACAGTATGCCAACAGATGACTGTCTCCGGAAATAACATATTTGCCTTCCGTCAAACCAGTCTGTAATTCTTCACTCCGGTTCTTATTTACATCTGTCTTTCTTAAAACGCCATCATTTAACAGATATAACTCTCCATTATCTTCACTGTAGTAAATTAATTTGCCGAGTTTCTGTGAAGTAATTCCATAGGACTGATCCGTCTGCACAAACACTTTCTCTTCTACGGAATTTTTCTCTATATCATAATAGTAAATGGCAATACCGACCTCACCTTCATGTTCGCCACGGTTCATATAACCACATACGGCAAATGTGATATTTCCTGCTTTATCTGCTGTGAGCAGACGGATCTCATGTTCAGATGTAAGGTTTCTTGCATCATTGTTCTCTGTACTTGCAAAGCTAAATACAAGTGACAGCTCGTCGCGGTCCTTGTTGTAATTCCACAGTTCATCCGCCTGCACAAATGACACGATCGTACCTTTTTTATTGATTAGATACGGAACGTCTGCATCCGTAATTCCAAGCAGTATTCCTTTTGCTGAAAGCACTTTGGAAGAAGGATCAAATACCTGTTCCGCAGTCCGGTCATAATCAAGCAGATAGACTCTGCGTGCAGTCTTATCGTAACGCACGCGGAAAAATTCTTTTACATTATACGTATCCTGTTTGTTTTTTTCGCCTTTGCATTTCACCCGATATTCAAGCTGGACACTCGTTCCTGTAGAAGTCGTCTCCTTTACGCTCCAGCGTTCACCGCCCTCAATCTCAGGTTTTAAATCGCCCCACGTAACCTGTGAATAATTGGAATGAATCGTTACATGCCCATAGGATGTATTGCTGCTCTCTTCATCCGCTTCCAGTGCTGTGCTGATATCTGTATCCGTATTCTTATCGACCGTTGCCTCATGGAATGCCTTGATATAATCCATGCAGGCACTCATATTTGTCTCATTCGTCTGCGCAACTCTTGTATAAAAATACACATCTTTTCCCGTCTCCAGATGAAGGATCACTTCCATTACACGCTCTTCACCGAGTACACTTACCGAGCCAAGCGGAAGACTCACATCTGTTCCCGGATTCTTCACCGTATCTTCATGCAGACATTCTGTCCCATCCAGTGTATAAATCTTATATTCCAGACTGCTGATCTTATTGTCATATGGAATCAGCTCCATATCCAGTTTATTTTTCAATACAGGAGTAATCGTATCACGGACCTCTGTAATATTCATCTGTTTTGCATATCCCGGTACGGCATTGACACCAAATCCGTCACAATCAAATGAAATCTGTGGAAATGTCGCTGATCCGAGATCTGCTGTCATGGAGTCATCCCCTTTATTTGTCAGATAACTGAATACCAGAACAGCCATGATAAATACACCGGCTAAGATAATTCCATCTCTTATTCTTTTTTTCAAAATCATTCCATCTCCTTCAACAGTTGTCCCAGTGTCGGTTTCACATGTAAGAATGCTTCGCACTTACGGATTTCTTCTTTACTCTGCTCTCTGCTCTGTTCTTTTTTGTCATTCTTTATTGCACGGATAAGCAGATTTTTCGGCGTATGTTCCATATCGATAAATTCCAGTATCTGTACATCATAACCGACAGATTCCAGATATTCTGCACGAAGTCCGTCTGTCACAATCGCCGCAAAACGTTCTTTTAAAAGTCCGTATTTTAATACCGGTTTTAATGTATCACTGGCAATCTGGCGGTTCACTTCATGCTGGCAGCAAGGCACCGACAAAATTACTTTTGCATTCCAGCCAACCGCCTTCTCAAGTGCGAAATCCGTTGCCGTATCGCAGGCATGCAGTGTAACCACCATATCTACTTCACTCGCCCCTGTATAATCGGCAATATTTCCCTCCAGAAATTTCAGTTTCTCATAGCCATATTTTTCACTCAGTTCATTGCAGTGACGGATTACATCCGTCTTCAGATCCAGTCCGATCATGCAGACATCGTATTTCTTCAGTTCATGCAAATAATAATACATGGCAAATGTCAGATAAGACTTGCCACATCCAAAATCAAGGATTGTAACTTCCCTGTCTTTTGGAAGCTGCGGCAACACATCTTCTACAAATTCAAGAAAACGGTTGATCTGCCGGAACTTGTCAAACTTCGCATGCACGATCTTCCCCTCGGCAGTCATAACACCCAGATCACGCAAAAAAGGCACCATGGTTCCTTCTTCCAGAATATAGTGTTTCTTCCGGTTGTGCGTAAGATCTACCTGTTTCCAGTTTCCCTGCTGCATTCGTCTTTTGATGGTCACTTTTCCTTTCTTACTGACAAGAACCGTATAATTGTAAGTTCGCGTCTCCATCTGCATCTGTTTCATTGACTGCATATATGCAAGGATCTTCTCACAGGTCTCTTCTACTGATAAGTTCTCATGAAATGCCTGATTGTTACGGAAAGACTCCAGCTGAAAGAGCAGTTCTCCCCGTTTTATAAGTGGACGGACGCGCACTTTCGTCACCCCCGTCTTATCATGGGCTCCGCTTAATACAGCGGAGCCGAAATCTTTATTTAATTGTTCATTTAATAATTTTCTTAATTCTTCCATAATCATATATTATAACAGAAAAATCAGATTTGTGTACTTTGTTCTTCCTGTACTTTCGGAAATGTAACGGTTGCCTTAAACAGATCACCGTCCAGATACAGTTCAAACTTACCTTTCTGCATCTCTGTCAGTGTCTGGGCAATGGAAAGTCCCAGTCCGCTTCCCTCTGTACTTCTGGAAATATCTCCGCGGATAAAGCGCTCTGTCAGCTGATCTGCATTGATATTTAACGGCTGTTCGGAAATATTTTTAATGCTGAAGATAACCGCACCTTCCGTCACTTTCAGATCTGTATAGATCCTGCTGCCCGTCATTGCATACTTGGCGGCATTATTGTATAAGTTCGCAAGGATCCGCCATGTTCTTCTTCCATCAATATAGACGAGTGCTTTCTCTTTTGGAAGATGCTGAATTTCCGTCAGATTTCTTTCTTCAAACTTCTCTTCATACTCTGCACTTGTCTGCAATACAAGCTCTGTGAAATCCAGTTTCATACATTCCAGCTTAATATTACCGGAAGTAATCTTAGATGCTTCCACAACATCTTCTGTCAATGTTTTCAGACGCATAGATTTCTGTTCCAGCACTTCGATGTATCTCTGGATTCTCGGATCATCGAAATTCTCATTTTTCAGGAGATTCACATAGTTAATGATCGATGTCAATGGCGTCTTAATATCATGCGAAACATTCGTGATCAAATTCGTTTTCAGACGTTCATTCTTAATGCTCGCTTCCACAGCCACTTCCAGACCGGCACCAACAGAGTTAATTCCTTCTGCCACTTCCTTCTGACTGCTAAACATACCTTCTGTCGGCACTTTATAGTCCAGTTCCCCTGCTGCAATCTTCTTTACACCGTCTTTGATCTTCGCTCTTCCGATCCCATCATAGACCAGATACACAAACACTGCAAGCTCCGCCAACAACATCATGAACAGCGGAAATCCATAAGTATCTGTAATCATGACAATCCAGTGCAAAACAACAAAAAGTACAAAAACCATGATATTACGCCACAGCGAAGACATATTCTGCGCAATATCTCTGACCAGGTGACAGAACATTCGTGAAAGACTGTTTTTCCAGACGATATGCGCTTTGATCCTGCGGACAAAACTCAAAAATCCGATCAGAAACATACTGCATGTATATGAACCGAAAATTCCTCCCACAATAATATATGGGATCGCATTTTTTACATAATCTGCCTGACTATAAAAAGTCCCCTTTGTTTTTTGTAAATAATCATCAAAGTAAACAAAATTACCCACTACAGCTACTGTCACCCAGAGACCTATGATCAATACTGCGGCAATCTCCGTTTTCCACCGGTCAAATCCCGCCAGATGCATTTCTTCATCTTCTGCTCTGCGTCCCGCAATCGCTGTGAGCCAGATTACACAGATCACAAAAAGTGCAAATGCAATCACTGAGAGCATACAGATTCCACGGATACCTGAACCGTATTTTTCATAAAGCTGATTTTCTGAATAAAAATGATCTGCAATCGGATAGTTTGTATTTACACATGCTGCAAAGGCAAAATCCTTCTTTTGGATTCCTGTATTTTTAATCTCATCACGCCATGCTTCTGCAATCTCACTTCGAAGGTTCGTCTTAAAATCCTTTAATTTGGATTTTACAATTACATATTTTCCGGTTTTACGGAGCAGCTTTAAATTGTTGTCCAGTTCCTGAAAATTTTCAAGTCTTTTCTGATTTGTATAAATCGTTCCCGCCTTCATATCTGCGTAAATATAATAGAAGTTCGAGTCTCCTTCTTCAATATCTTCATTCGTGTTCTGATATTCTGAATAACGCTCACTCAGACTGTCTACCACACTTGTCACAAGATTATAAGCATCATTCAGTCTGCCATTCCATCTGGAATCTTTATTGGCAAGATTCATCAGGCTGTCGGCTCCTACCGGGGCATACGGCTCTTCCATCGAATATCCATCATAACTCCAACAATCTACATATTTTAATTCATTATTGCTGCCCTGAATCCCTCGAATCTCACTGCCACCAACATAATTCTCACTGTCATAACCATAATTTCCTGCCTTTAAAGAAGAAAGAATCTCTTCTGTAGATGTTTCGCTTCCTGCATTCAAAATAAATTTCAGTTTCTTTGCATTAACAAGCGCTGCAAATTTAGAATAACGATAATAATGATAAGAACCATCTTTCTTTCTGCAGACAATAATCGGATTCTCCGCATTCGTATCTTTTGTGGAATCCATCGTGTCATTCCATTTCAGCAGATCCTTTAATCGATATGCCAGTCCGCTCTCATTCCTGCCCGTATATTTTTTTTTCTGATCATAAGCTTCAATATCTACGATTTTATTCGGATCAAATTTTCCTTCTGTCTCAAAATACTTTCGCGCACTGATTCCGTTCACAACCTGTGTCGTATAGTCCTTCATCTGAGTATTAAAATTCCTGGAATCCTCGTATTTTTTTGCCGGTTTTCCTTCAAAAATCTCCTGTCGGAAAATCGGATACGCAGTTACCCAGAGTCCACCTGTCGTCGCCGTGATCACAAAAATGTGCGCCAGAATAATCAGGACGAATTTCATTCCTTTTGACCGGTACCATTTACTTTTCATACACCGTCTCCTATATCTTTTATACCCTGCTACTTATAGTCAGATCTTTTCAATCTTATATCCGACTCCCCATACAACCTTCAGATATCTTGGCTCTTTCGGGTTGATCTCTATCTTCTCACGAATGTGACGGATATGTACCGCAACTGTATTATCTACACCGATTGCATCTTCATTCCAGATATTTTCATAAATTTGGTCAATGGAAAATACTTTTCCCTGATTCTGTACAAGAAACAGTAAAATATTATATTCAATCGGTGTCAGTCTTACTTGTTCCCCATCAACTGTTACTTCTTTCAGATCATCGTTGATCACCAGTCCACCGGTCGTATAGACTTCTTCCCTCTCCTTACCGGATGTACTTCCAAGCTGTGTATATCTGCGAAGCTGGGATTTGACTCTTGCAATCAGCTCCAGCGGATTAAACGGTTTTGTCACGTAATCATCCGCGCCGACATTCAGTCCCAGGATCTTATCCGCATCTTCCGATTTTGCTGACAGTATAATAATCGGAATATTATTCGCTTCCCGAACTTTCAGTGTTGCACGGATTCCGTCCAACTTTGGCATCATGACATCTATGATCAGAAGTTCCACATCTTTTTCTGTCTCCAGAATCTTAAGTGCTTCCTCACCGTCATATGCTCTCAGGATCTGATGTCCTTCCTGACTCAGATAGATCTCAATCGCTTCTACGATTTCTTTATCATCATCACATACTAATATTTTCGCCATTTTTCTTCACCTCATCTCTTACTATACAAGAATAACAGAAAAAATTTAAGGACAAATAAGGAATTTCCTTAAGAAATTATGAAAAGAGCCAAAAAATGTGTGTCGATGTCTGTCGCAGTTTTCCTTATTTTGTAGTATTATTAAGAAAAGTACCGATTTTCTATTATAATAGTCGAATAATAGTCATCACTTTTTACTTTTGCAGGCGGTTTTAATCTCGGAAGAAGTGCGAGGTAATTTATGAGAAAACACGAAATTGAACAGCTTATCCGCTCACTTGGCATTGGAGCCACTTACCGTGGATATCATTATCTTGTCTATGGCGTATCCCTTTGCATGGACAATGAAGATTACCTGCTATCAGTAGGTAAATTATTATATACCCGTATTGCAGAAGCTTACTCCACAACCGGAAGCAGCGTAGAACGTGACATACGCACAGTGATCCGCATTTGCTGGGAACGCGGGAACCGTCCCCTTCTTCAGGAAATTGCCATGTATCCACTGCATGCCCGTCCAACCGCGGGAGAATTTTTTGATATACTAGCCAATTACCTTAACAATCAGTTGCGTACAGAGGCCTGTCTTTAGATTTTCTTCCCATCATCTTAAGGTCGTCTTAAGATTTTTTCGATTTCTTTTATAGTTTTAACATATTTTGGACATATTTATCTAATATAATAAGAGACAGATAGATGAGAAACACTTATCTATCTCCCCCCTCATAAAGTTAAGCATTGACACAAGTTCAATGCACACTTTACTCTCATTCCTTTAGATAACTATAAAAACAACGAAAACCCGTTAGCACAATGCTAACGGGTTTTCGCTATTGTTGAATTCTACCAGTTCGCGACATCTTGCTTCATCTGCCGTAATTCCTGCTATACAATTATCTGCTAACGTTTCTGCTGCCTGTCCAAGTGTCTCAACAGATTCAAATAAATTATAAAATATTACCGGTAACTACTCCATGCTCATTATAGTTGCATTTCCAAGCACAATTGAATTGGATCAATTCATTGGACATCTGCAAAAGTTTGGGAAAACACAAACTCAGATTGTTTTCTCTACCCCGGTAGAACCCCGCAGTCTGAACCTGGAACACATGGACGATCCACAATTGGGATCTGAACTTTCATAGTCAAACCTTCCCTATATTCCGATACAGCATATAATTTCAATCCCAGATCTGTCGCCATCTCTCTTGCAAGATAAAGCCCCATGCCGGTTGGTTTCTTGCTGACATTGATATCACTGCCGGTGAAGCCTTTATCAAAAATATACGGAAGATCGCAGGCTTTTACACCACAACCGTTATCTTCTATATAAAGTATCCACATTTTCTTCCTGTTTTCTTCTCTTTTTTCCACATGGATACGGATTTCCGGCTCTTTATCACAATATTTGACCGCATTGCTGATAAACTGTCCCAGCATAAATTCAAGCCCTCTCCGGTCACTGTAGATTTGAATCCCTTCCGGCTCCATCTGGATATCCACGTGAAATTTCTTCTCCTCCAGAAGCGGACCGTAATCTTCCAGGACTTTCCCCAGTGATTCTTTAAGATTCAGCATTTCAAACAGATAATCTTTGTGACCACCCTTTAACCTTGCATAAAATAACATCTGATCGATCGATTCCTGCATACGTGTCTGAATATATTCCAGCTTATATCCGACCGGCTCTGAAAATTCTTCTTTATGATTTCCCAGTATAAATGTAAGCAAAGATAACGGCGTTTTTACCTCATGTGACCACCCTTCAATATACTCTTCATAATCTTCCGTCTTTTTCAACAGATTTTCTTTTTCTTTTCGTTGTATTTGCAGATAGTCGAGGAGATTCTGCATCCGTTCTTTCTCTGCTTTCCCGCAGTATAGCAATAACTGTTCTGCTGTCTTTTCCTCTGGTTCCTTTAAAAATAGAGCAAATGCCTCTTCTTTTTTCTGTTCTTTCTTTACGATATAAATGCAGACCCCGGCATACATTAATACGGTCATCAATGTGAGAACTCCTGCAAGCACTTGTAACACCTGGACATCTGCAAGCGCAAGAAATAAAATACAGATACCTTCCACACACCCTGTCAACAAAAGCCAGGGCATATATTCTGCTATTCTCTTTCCGTAGTTCTTCATCCTGCACATTCTCCTTACATCATTTTTTACTTTTCTTTTAATGAGTTGCCTGACATCTGCCTTTTATCACCGAATTTCCAAACGATAGCCTGTTCCCCGGATGGTTTCAATCTCTTCTTCCATATGAAGTTTCTGCATGGTTTTCTTTAATCTCGTCAGATTTACCTGCAATGCATTTTCATCGATAAATTCTATTGTATCCCAAAGTGCAATCGACAGTTCTTCTTTTGTCACGATCTGCCCACGCTTCTTAAGAAATACTTCCAGTAATTTTCCCTGATTCTTTGGCAGGACAATCGATTCATCATGGATATAAAGTGTATATGTCTGCTGATCCAGCAAAAATTTTTTCCCTTCCAGCAAATGCTTGCGGCCTTCATATCTTTTTAACACATTGGACACCCTCGCCAGAAGTCTTTCTTTCCGGCATGGCTTTGTCAGATATTCATCCGCACCCAGTTCCAGCGCACGCAGTTCATCTGCCATCTGGTCTCTCGATGTCAGTACACAGACCGGCGTCGTTCCTTTATGCTTCAACTCCCGACAGATCTGGAATCCGCTCTTCCCCGGCAGATTAAGGTCAAGCAGAACGAGATCAAGAGGAGCCTTAGAAAGCTCCTCTTCCACCTTTTCAAAATCTTCTACCGCCACGACTTCATATCCGGCCTTTTCCAGTATTTCTCCTAATTCTTCACGTATGAAGGCTTCGTCTTCCACAATTCCTATTCGTTTCATAAAATCATACTTTCTTTTATTCTTCTCTTTCCGGCACCATCAGATACAACAGATATCGGTCGCTGAGTTTCTTGACTTCCAGAATATAGATCAATTCTACGATCAGAAGCAGCAGGATCATCCCGCTTGCACTTAAGAGCAGTACTTTCTGTGTACCTTCTCCTGTTTCCACAAACAGGGAAAATAAGCTTGCCATCGCCGGAATACTTCCGGCTGCTCCTAAGAATACCGGAATGCCAAAATACCAGTTAATCTGCTTTCTTGCGGAACGGCAGAGCGCATTGGAGGTTGCTCCGAGCCGTATCAGAGTCTGATACCGTCTGCCAATTTTCTGCTGATTTGTCAGGAACTGTACACTGATTACCGTATTTCCAATAATCAGGAAGATCACTGCCAGATAGATTGTAATATAACTTGCACATACACCGTAGAACATACGTCGTCCAAGGCTCTGCAGAAAACAGTCATACGAAATTCCGACTTTGTCAAGTTTCTGGTTCATTTCCTGATATACACGGATAAGCCCCTGTTTCTCCGTTTTTGAAGGTTTTAGCACGCCATCCAGATATGTGGTGCCATTTCCGGCTGTCATCTGTTCATAAGCCTTGTCCGGTACGATCAGCGCAAATCCAAGTGTAATCGCGCGGTCGGCAACGATTTCTTTATTCATAACCTTTTCCCCAAGGCTCCATGTCTTTCCGTCCATTGTAACATGTATATTTCCCTGTAAGGCTTTACTCATTATTTCTTTAAACTCATCGGAATAAATTGCCGATCCAAGGTAAACTGCTGCCTGGTGATCTTTCAATGCAAGAGGCTTTTCTCCTGCCTGTTTTAACAGCTCATTATACCCGGATAATGCAATAATATGCGGTGTATCTTCCTGTTCTATCTCCATTGCAAATACATTTTCATTCGGTGTCTTTCCATCTTTTTTCAGCTTGTCTACGAGTTCGTCTGCGTTAAAGCCAACTACCCGGTTCTTCTTTTTCGATGGTTTGCCTTCCTCATCCAGATTTTCGATCGAAGATTCTATATATCCGGTTTTAATCTGGATCAGCTTTTCAAAATCTGAGCGAAGCCCGGACTTCTGCAATTTTTCAATAGTTGTACTGACGTCCTCATTGTCATCGTCAAATGTATAATCTACGACACGCTCGCTCTGTACCGTATAACTTCTGGCGATTCCGATTCCTGCACCGAACAGACAGAGTGCTGCGAGAATCAGAATACAACTCACCGCCGGAACACTGCTCTTACGGATAAACATTTCTTCTAACTGACGAAATGTAAACATTCCAAGTCTCTCATGGCGGCTGCCCCATCTGCCCAGTTGTTCCAGTATCAGCCGGAAACCATAGAATACAAGAAATACTCCGGCAATTCCAAAGACTACTGTCCGTGCAAGAATAAGAAGGTCATCCCAGATATGTCCACGGATTCCATCATAAAATGCCACAAACAATAACACGCATCCTGTCGCAAAGGCAAGTACATACAGAACCTTCGGTCTTGTTTTTCCCTGCTCTTTTGCCTGCGGATTCATAAGATTGCCAATCTCATCCTTAACTACCGCGCCGCTTAAGAACAGGCACGCAAATAATTTTACCAGTATGAAACCGACAGCGGTTCCAATCACTGCAGCGAATGAAAATGTACTCTGATGACCGAGGATTCCAAGCCCCTCTACCTTCGCTGTGATCAGGCTGACCAGCTCGGAAATGCAGACTGCAACCGGGATTCCTGCCACAAGGATCAATAGACTGCTCTTAATATCTTCTGTCATCAACATAAAAAACAGCCGGCTCCGGCTCATGCCCATCATACGGTACACACCAAATTCATGTTTTCTCCGCTCCATCTGGTAACGTCCTGCAAAATATACGAGAAAGAACAAAATGCATAACGATGCGCCAAACAGTATCGGAACCATTTGAAAGATTTTCTGTATAGCATCACTTTCCATCTCTTTCAGGAAAATGATCACATCCTGCTTCGGCAGTGCCAGAATCACATAAAATGCAATTACGACAACGAGAAGTGAAGCATGAAACAATCCATTTTCCCTGCGGCTTCTCTTACTGTTTCTGGAGACAAGTTTAAAGAACATTTGCACTGCCTCCTCCCAACTGCGCCAACACTTTCAAAATGCGCTCGTAAAACTCCTGCTGGGATTCTTCTGCGAAATCTCTGCGCAGCTCATGGAAGAGTACTCCATCCTGGATAAATAAAATCCGTCCGCAATAACTTGCTGCATTTGCATCATGTGTCACCATCATGATTGTTGCTTTTTTGTTGCGATTTAAACCGAAGAGTTTCTCCATCAATGCTTTTGCATTACGCGAATCCAGCGCCCCGGTCGGTTCATCTGCCAGAATCAGGTGTGGATCCATGATCAATGCTCTGGCTGCTGCTATACGCTGTTTTTGCCCGCCGGACATCTGTGTCGGAAATTTGTCCAGTACATCCTGTATCTCAAGATATGCTGCCAGTTCTTTTAACTTCTGTTCCCCTTTTTTCTCTTCATATTTATGAAGAGCCAGCGGAAGGAGAATATTTTCTCTTCCGGTAAGGTTTTCTAAAAGTTCAAAGTTCTGGAAAAGGTAACCGATCTGGCGTCCTCTGTAATCGGAAAGTTCTGCGCCTTTCAACGAACGGATATCGGTTCCATTTACAAGAATCTGTCCTCCTGTCGGACGGATCACACTTGCCACGCAGTTAAGAAGTGTGGATTTTCCGGATCCGCTGCTTCCCATGATTCCTAAAAATTCCCCTGTCTGTACTTCCAGGCTGATTCCATCCAGTGCCTTTGTCTCATTTTTCTTGTTTCCATAATATTTACATAAAGATTCAATTTTTAAAATACTCATTCTCTGCTCTCCTTTCATTGATGTAATCATAGCATCTGTGGCTTCCAAATAACACTTACAGTGAGTGAAAGGTTTCGCAGGCTTTCGTTTCTGGTATTTGATAATAATATGCCTTACAGCAGATCATCCTTAATATCTTCCTCTGTCATGCGAAGTCCGACCACACTCGAAACAGGCAGTGAAAATACGATTGCCTTCTCCTTACTCTTCAATCCGGTTTTCTCCATGATTGCTTTCATAATCTGTGCTTTCTGTGAGGAACGAGTAACAATGAAGATCATTTCCTTCTCTTCCACGAGGGAAACACCAAGATATTTTCTGGCGAGCTCTGTTCCGGTTCCTTTCGCATGGACAACTGTACCGCCTCCCGCATTTGCTTCTCTTGCGGCTTCCATAACCGTATCGATATATCCCTGATTGGCAATGGCAATCATCAGTTCATAATCTGTCTCCTTCAATGCTGTTTCCTCCTCTTTTTCAAATGGCTGTTCCTGTATCAGATATTGCAGTGTCTTTTTGCCGCCTATGCTCGCAAGCGGCACTGCAAAAGCAATTCCCGTTCCCGGAACATCAATTTTCATATCAATGATCAGTCCGCGTTTCAGTCGTTTCCATGTATCTCCGGTCACGATGGAGAGAAAAAGAATCTTTTCTGTTTCTTCTAATCCAAAATAATTCAGCACCTCACTGTTCGCTGTCCCTTTTCCCAGTATTTCAAAAAATACCTGCTGTTCGTGTGTCTTATAAAATTCGCGAAACTTTTTTCTTGCGCTGCGGCTTGTGATCGCAGCCATCATATATAACCGGCTCATATTTTTCCGCCTTTCTAATTCCAATAAATCGTTTCATACTGTACGCTCTCACATCTACACTCCACTCTGGTCGGCACTAAACATGTGTCGTTGACATATAGCTCTTCTGATGTTATATGATACCAGTAAATTGCTCCGGATTCCAAGGTATCATCATAACTCTATAATATCCATGTCGCCGTATGCTTCCAGTGGCAGTACAGGAACCGCCTCTTCGTTCTGACGTTTCTTCTCCTGATGCTGGTAAACCGCACCCAGTATCTGTATCGTGATAAGTGGTGTCATCGCAACCATTGCCACAACACCAAATGCATCTGTAACTACATTTCCGCCAATCGCTTCGCATGCTCCCTGTGCCAGAGGCAACAGAAAAGTTGCCGTCATTGGGCCAGAGGCCACACCACCGGAGTCAAATGCTATCGCAGTGAAGATTTTCGGTACCCGGAACGCAAGAAGCAAAGAAACTGCATAACCCGGTATGAGAAACCAGAAAATAGAAATTCCGGTCAGTACACGGATCATTGCAAGCCCCAGTGAGACCGCAACGCCGCAGGACAAACTCAGTCCCATTGCTTTCCCAGGTATCGCACCCGAAGTCAGCTCTTCTACCTGCTCCATGAGCACATAAACTGCCGGTTCCGCCTTTACGATGAAATAGCCGATCACCATACCGATCGGTACAAGCACAAACGGATTCGGTAACCCTGCAAGTACCTGCCCCAGATAATTACCGGTTGGAAGAAATCCTACATTTGCCCCTGTCAGGAACAGCACAAGCCCAATGTATGTATACAGGATTCCAATTGCAATTTTCACCAGTGTCCGTTTCATCAGATGCAAAGCCAGTACCTGGAACACAAGGAAAAATACAACAATCGGAAGCAGTGATAATAGCATTTCTCTTATATAAAGTGGAAGTTCCGCTGTGAACAGTCTTCCAAGTTCTATCGAATCCTTCACATCCGGAATATGGATGCCTGCATAAACTCCACTCTCCGGGCGGTAAAGAATACCTAGAAGCAGGACGGCAAGTACCGGCCCGATTGAACAAAGTGCAACCAGACCGAAACTATCCGTTTCTGCATATTTATCACTTCGCACTGCGGAGAAGCCGACACCAAGCGCCATAATGAAAGGAACGGTCATCGGTCCTGTCGTGACTCCGCCGGAGTCAAATGCGACCGCCAGCGAATCTGCCGGAACAAAAAACGCAAGAATAAATATCACCGGATAAAACAAAAACAATAATCTGTAAAGTGCAATTCCAAATAACATACGAAGAACCGCAACCACAAGAAATATCCCAACGCCTGCCGCTACTGCAAAGATCAGAACATTGTTCGGAATAAACGGAACTTGTTCGGCAAGCACTTGCAGATCCGGCTCCGACACCGTAATAATAAATCCCAGCGTAAAACACAATAACACAATAAATGGAAGTCTCCTGGAACCGGCAATTCTCGTTCCAATTCTCTCTCCCATAGGCGTCATCGCAATCTCAGCTCCCAATGTAAAAAACATCATTCCCACAACAAGAAGAATCGCGCCCACTAAAAAAGCCATCAGAATTCCTGCCGGGATCGGAGCGATCGTAAAACTAAGCAACAGAACAATTCCTATGATCGGCAGTACAGCTTCCAATGACTCTTTTAGTTTTTCCAATAATTTTGACTGATATAACTTCAATCGATACCATACCTTTCCTTTTATTTTTTACGTTTCATGTGGACTAATTGTAACATACTCTGGTTAATTTTTCCTTAAGAAAATTTCGTTTTGTTTAAGAAAAGGAACATACTTTAGACACATTTTCCCTGTATACTAAGAGTCAGATAGTTGAAGAACACATCAACTATCACCCCCTCATAAAGTAGCACCGGTCAAGCCGGTGTGCACTTTACTCTCATTCCTTTAGATAACGATAAAAACAACGAAACCCGTTAGCCGTATGGTTAGCGGGTTTTCGCTGCGCTAAAAAGGGGACGGGGCTTTTTGAGAAAAGCCCCGTCCCCTTTTTAGAAATGCCCTGTCCCCTTTTCAATTTGCACCTGGCACTTTCTAGAAAATCCCCGTCCCCACTGCGCGGTGGAGTTCATCAAGAATCTCTTTTTCCACCGTCAGTGGAAAACCATCCACACTCAGTACCTGTTCTTTTGTCACGCCATCGATGCTGCCGAGATCTACGATCGCCTTCAGATAGGATTTGATTTCTTTATATGTAGGAAGTACCTGTATCTTTTCTATCTTTTGTATATATGCCGCTAATGCATATGCGCCCCAGTTGGATACGGTTGCGATAATTAGATTATCAACTTCTACCTTGCATGGTACAAGCGCCAGTTTATCTACAATAACTTCTTTCAGATTGCCCATACCGATTTCATTTCCGCCATCTCCGACACCAAATGTCGGGATTCCGCGCTTTTTGGCAAGATCAAAAAGGATATCGGCTTTTGCTGTATTTTTCTTAATGCTTACACCGCGCATATTTGCATAATCATCTTCAATATTTTTGCCACAGCGTTCAATGGAAATCAGTGCAACCGGATCGTAATCTTCCAGAACTTCTGTATACTGTTCCACGCCATCGCAGATATGTGCATATTCTACGTCCAGATCCTCAAGTTCAAAAAATCCACGACAATATTTATCTGTTACGATGATCGGTCGGTATCCAACAGCCCGCAGTGCTTTTGCGAGTGTCATCGTTCCGAGAGGACCGTCCGTCTCTGCATGTCCCGCTACATAAAATCCGGTTGTCAGAAATATATTTCCTTTCGGAAGCTCCAGAATCTTCTCAGCCGCCCTCTTGCAGTAGAAATCGCCCATATATTTGCGCAGGATAGTCATACCGCGCTTGGAATGACGCAGTACAATATCTTCAACGGTTTCTTTTTTTATATTTACTTTTGTCTGTGCCGCCTGTGCCTGTGCTCCCACTTCTAATCTCTCCTTTATTTTTGCTGTCGTCTTCTGCCTGTTTTATTTCCCAATTACTTCTTCGATTGATGCAATCCTGATGTTTTCTGCTTCCAGCGCTTTACGGATCTTCTGAACAAATGCCAGTGCTTTCGGTCCGTCTCCATGCACGCATACAGAATTTGCTTCAACCGGAATCTCTTTTCCGGTAATCGCTGTTACGGTTCCTTCCTTTATCATCTTGATGACACGTGCCACAGCTTCGTCTTCATCGGTGATCATTGCGCCCGGTTTGCTTCTTGCTACCAGCGAGCCGTCTTCTTCATATGCTCTGTCCGCAAATACTTCTTTTGCCACGCGAAGTCCTACTGCCTTTGCGGCTCCCATCATTTTGCTGCTACTCGGTGCAAGAAGGATAAGCTCAGAATCGACTTCTTTGATTGCTTCTGCGATTGCTGTTGCCAGTTTTTCATCTTTTCCAGCCATGTTATACATTGCACCGTGCGGTTTTACATGCTGCAGTTTAATTCCCTGTGCTGTGCAGAATGCTTTCAATGCCCCGATCTGATACTGCACCATTGCTTTTACTTCTGCCGGCGATGCTGCCAGATTTCTTCTGCCGAATCCGACCAGATCCGGATATCCCGGATGTGCGCCAACACGGACGCCCTGCTCTTTCGCAAGTGCTACGGTCTTTGCCATTACCACCGGATCGGATGCATGAAATCCACATGCTACATTTGCAGAAGAAATAAAGGGAATAACTTCCTCATCCAGTCCGCATTTATAATTTCCAAAACTTTCTCCAAGATCACAGTTTAAATCTACTGCAAACATTTTTCTTCCTTCTTTCTATGTTTCAAATCTTTTTTCAATCTACTTCCATCTATTCTCAAAACCGCACAATACTCGTGTTCTCCCATCACTGCATTGCTACGCTTTTACTCATATCATGGTGGGTGGCTCTATTAGAACCACTTTAGTACTTCAATTCTACATTTTTTACATCCGTGATCAGCATATGTCCCGGTGCGTGTGTGATCACAATATCCGGTTTCACATTCATAACAACATTCTGCGGTGTTACGCCACATGGCCAGAATACCGGAACTTCTCCTTCATTGATCGTTACACTATCGCCGAAATCCGGTTTCATTACATCAGAAATACCAATTGCTTCCGGATTACCAATCTGTATCGGTGCACCGTGTACTCTGGGCATCTCACCCGTGATCAGTGCGGATTTTACAACCTGGTCATTCGGGATCGGACGCATGCTGACTACCATATTTCCTTTGAAAATACCTGCCGGTGTGCAAGCGATATTTGTCTTGAACATCGGCACATTACAGTTTTCCTCGATATGTCTGACCGGAATTCCTGCTTCCAGAAGTGCAGATTCAAAAGAGAAGCTGCATCCGATCAGAAAGCTCACAAAATCATCCTGCCAGAACTCTTCAATGTCGGTATACTCTCCGACAAGTTCACCTTTTTTGTAAATGCGGTATTTTGGAAAATCCTTTGCCAGATCCACATCATCTGCGATATAGTGAAGGTCTCTGCTTCCTACGTCGCTGACTTCAAGGATCGGACACGGTTTCGGGTTTCTCTGGGTAAATAAGAGAAAATCATAAGCCAGATCCTTTGGCAAGATAACCAGATTTGCCTGTGCATATCCCGCACACATACCAGATGTCGGACATGTTATTTTCCCTTCTCGGATCAGTCTTCTGACCTCTGCCGGTTTCAAATCACTGTAATTTACTGCTTCACTCATCTTTACCTTTCCCCGCTTTCTGTTTTCCATATCTTTGCTGCTTCATCTAACGAAATTTTCTGAAATCTCACCTGATCCCCCGGCTTGCCCTGTACCAGTTTCGGGATATCAAAAGAACACACTGTAGCAATCTTTGCATATCCTCCGGTTGTCTGCCGGTCTGCAAGTAGAATGATTGGTTTTCCATTTGTCGGAACCTGAATGGAACCAAGTGCAATTCCATCGGAAATAATATCCGTTCCGTTTACACTTTCAATCGGTGCACCTTCCATCCGGTAGCCCATCCGATCACTCTGATCAGATATCGTATACGTTTCATTGTAAAATGTTTTCTTTCCCGCCTCGGTAAAATACTCTTCCTGCGGTCCTTCGATCACACGGACAGTGATTGGTGATGTATATACATCCGGCTTTGCCATCCGGTCTTTCAATGCTTCATAACTTCTGCCATTTTTGCCAATTTCAAAAATATCTCCGGCTGCCAGCGTCCTTCCTTCGTAACCGCCCATCTTACATTTCAGATTTGTCGAACGGCTTCCAAGCACAACCGGAACATCAATGCCACCGGCAAAAGCTACATAAGTTCTGCAGCCTGCAGTCACCATTCCAAGGGATAAGATATCTCCGGCTTTCACCTGGTATGCACGGTACATTTCTGTCGGTTTCTCATTTATCTTTACGTCCATTGTTGCTCCTGTAACAGCAATGACTGCATCTTCCGTAAATTCCATCGTTCCGCCGAACAAAGTTACTTCCAGTACGGCTTCTCCGTTTTCATTTCCCACAAGATAATTGGCTTTCTTATAAGAAACTTCGTCCATGACTCCGGATGTCCCGATACCGGAATTCATATATCCGTATCTGCCCGCATCCTGTACTGTTGTAAGCGGTCCCGGAATAACAACTTTTACTGACATCCTTCATCACCTTCTTCCACAACCTCTACCTGATACTCTCCTTTTACGATCATGTGACGGATATCGTAGTAATCGCCAATCGTGATCGGTACAAAACGGATATATTCTCCTGCTTTACAGAGGATCGGATCTTCTCTGTACGGATCATAGAAATCAACCGGTGTACCACCCATCAGTCTCCATCCTCCCGGTGAAGCCAGCGGATAGACTCCTGTCTGATTGCCACCAATGCCGACAGCCCCCGGAAGAATCCTTACACGCGGACTTTTCAGTCTTGGCATTTCAATTCGTTTATCCAGGCCACCAAGATAAACAAACCCCGGCAGGAATCCCATCATATAAATTTTATAATCAACGGAACTATGGATCTTTATGATCTCGTCACGATCCAGTCCGGTATGTTTTTCCATATCTGCCAGATCCAGTCCGAATCTTGCGCCATAACAACACGGAATTTTTAAAATCCGTTTCTTCTCTGTTGTCTTCCCAATCAATTGTCCGGTCAGCTCTGCTGTCTGCTTCCTTACATTTTCAAAAGAGGTAATTGCCGGATCATAGTAAATCATCAAAGAACGAAACGTTGGTACCATTTCCTGTACACCCGGAATCCGAGTTTCTGCAATTCTCGCTGCCAGCGCATGTACTTTGTCATTGATCGCAGGATCGATCTGATTGCCAAATTCCACAACCAGCGCCCGGTCCCCTGCCGGCATATATTTTATTTCTCCCATGACTTCACCTTCTCATTTATTTATCTGTTGCTTTGTAAAATTCATCCAGAACTGCTACACGGATCTTCTCCAGAAGTTCCGGTGCTTTTCCGCCAACCGGCTTGCCATCGATCTCATTTGCATGCAGACATAAGTTGCTGGAGCTGGATACGATAACTTCATCTGCGTTGAACAAATCATCCAGTGTGTACGGTGTCTCGCTTACCGGAATCTCCAATTTCTTGCAGGCTTTGATAATATGTGCTCTTGCAATACCTGGAAGAATCAGGTTGTCAGTCGGTGCTGTTATCAGTTTGCCATCTTTAATAATATGGACATTACTATGTGCACATTCTGTTACACGTCCACCCGGTCTGTAGAATACACATTCCTGACATCCGGCTTCTTTTGCTTTCTGTGTCGCAACTACAGAAGGAATTAAGTTCAATGTTTTGATATTACAATGGAAGAAACGTGTATCTTCTCTTGTGATCAGCTTGATTGGCTTCGTTCCATCGGAAATTTCTGCCGGTTTCAGCATAATCCATAAGTTTCCGGGACCCTCTGTATATGCATGATCACGGATACCGGTTCCTCTTGTGACCTGATAGTAAACAAATAAATTACCTGTATCCATTTTATTTACCATTTCCTGAAGGAGTTCTTTCAACTCTGGCTTTGTTACCGGCATTTTAATGTCCAGAAGTCCCGCACTGTTAAAGAATCTGTCGATATGTTCATCAATTGCGAAAATCTCATAATTTCTGGACGGACCTGCATCGTATACACCATCTCCAAACCAGCTGACACGGTCGTTCATCGGGATTGTCATCTCATCCAGTTCACCGTATTTGCCATTGTAATAACCTAAAGTTTTCATTGTAAATTCCTCCTTCTCCTGACCTTTTTACACTAAAAAAGGCGCACAAACTCATGTTTGTGACGCCTTCGTCCTGTACGCTCTATTAATTTCACCTACATTTTATGCTCACCCATTAGTTTTGTCAATGGGTTTTACTTAATTAAAGTGATAAATTTTCTTCCATCCATAAATACAGATCTTCGAATACCTGACTGCGGTCTGTTTCATTCAGGATCTCATGCCTGTCATCCTGATACAGCTTCATCTCTACTTTTTCAAATCCGGCATTCTTGTACTTGTCATATACTTTCTGTACTGCTTTTCCAAAATCTCCAACCGGATCGTCTGCACCGGATACAAAGAATATCGGCAAATCCTTCGAAATCTTCTCTATGCTCTCTTTGCGGGCAAGCACTTTCATTCCTTCAAACATCTGATAATAACCGCCAACCGTAAACTGGAAAGAGCAAAGTGGATCTTTCTCGTATTTTCTGCGCACATCCAGATCTGAACTGATCCAGTCTGTTGCTGTTACTGCCGGATGAAATTTCCTATTATAATTACCAACGCTCATCTTATGCACAAGCGGGCTGTGATAATGCCAGCCCCTTGCTGCCGCAAGCCCTTTGCAGAGCTTCTGCCCCATGTTCAATTCCGCCATGCTGTGTTCACCGGTTCCCATGATGATCGCACCGGCAAGTCCGTCAGCATACATCGTCAGATACTGACGAAGCAGAAATGAACCCATACTGTGTCCCAGCATAAAATATGGTAGATCCGGATAATTCTTCTCACCGACTCTGCGGACTCTGTGGATATCTCCGATTACATAATCGTTACCGTATTCTTCCGGGAAATGTCCGTATTCTTCCGGCTTTGCTGCAGTCTTTCCATGTCCCAGATGGTCGTGCCCGATCACAAGATAACCATGTCCGTTTAAGTATCTGGCAAATTCATCGTAGCGGTCTATATATTCTACCATTCCGTGACAGATCTGGAGGATCGCACGCACTTCACCTTCCGGGATCCAGATGATTCCATGTGAGCGCGTCCTCCCATCTGCACTTAAAAAGTTGAAATCTTTCTTCATTTTATATCAACTTCCTTCTCCTAACGATCTTCCATTTTTACATATTCTTTGTGGGAAGCCAGTGGCTTATACGCCGGACGGATAATCTTATCCGCATTCTTTAACTCTTCCAGACGGTGTGCACTCCAGCCGACAATACGTGCCGCCGCAAAAATCGGTGTGTAAAGTGCCGGAGGAAGATCCAGCATACTGTAAACCAGTCCGCTGTAAAAATCTACATTGGCATTGACACCTTTGTAAATCTTACGCTTCTGTGCGATCACTTCCGGAGCCAGACGTTCTACAAGCGCATACAGTCCGTATTCTTTTTCACAGCCTTTTTCCTCTGCAAGCTGTTTTACAAATTTTTTGAAAATGTCTGCACGCGGATCTGAAACAGAATAGATTGCATGTCCCATTCCGTAGATCAGACCTTTCTGGTCAAATGCTTTCTTCTCCAGCAGATCATTTAAATACTGACGTACTTCATCTTCATCTTCCCAGTCTGATACATGCGCTTTCATGTCTTCAAACATCTTCGTTACTTTGATATTCGCACCACCGTGTTTTGGTCCTTTTAACGAAGCCATCGCTGCTGCCATCGTTGAATAAGTGTCCGTTCCGGAAGAAGTTACAACGTGTGTCGTAAATGTTGAGTTATTACCACCGCCGTGATCCATATGCAAAACCAGAGCCATATCAAGGAGCTTCGCTTCCAGTTCTGTGTATTTACGATCCTCACGGAGCATCATCAGAATATTTTCAGAAGTAGACAGATCCGGTGATGGCGCGTAAATAAACAGGTCATCGCCCATACGGTAATTATATGCATGATAGCCGTACACCATCATCATCGGGAACTGGCTGATCAGGTTCAGACACTGTCTTAATACATTCGGGATACTTGTATCATCCGCTTTGCGGTCGTAAGTATACAGATTCAAAATACATTTCGCCAGCGTATTCATCATGTCCCGGCTCGGCGCTTTCATAATGACATCACGCACAAATGTCGGCGGCAATGTCCGGCGCTCTACGAGTGTCTCATGGAACATCTCCGACTCTTTTATATTCGGAAGCTCACCAAACAACAACAGATATGCGATCTCTTCGAATCCAAAATGTCCGTCCTCTAAAAATCCACGCACCAAGTCTTTGATGTTATATCCACGGTAATACAGATTACCTGCACACGGAACTTCTTTGCCGTCCACGATCTTAGTCGCACAGACATCGGAAATATTAGTAAGGCCGGCAAGTACTCCTTTTCCATTCACATCACGGAGTCCGCGTTTTACTTCGTATTTGCTGTACAGGTCTTTTTCTATTGTCGTATTCTTCTCACACAGTCCTGCGAAATGCTCAATCTCCGGTGTGATCTCGAACAGTGCATATTTGTTTTTCTTCTCCATGCGCATCATCCTTTCTTTGTTAATATCTTTGTTTTTTAATCCACAATTGTTTTTTTCTGCAACAAATTTATTGTTATTTACCATTTATATGATGTCAGAAACCACAATGCAATTACACCAGAGTGATTTTATGACTTAATGGCCCGCCCCGATATGAGCATAAACAGGAAGCATAAGCTTCACGATATACGATTATGCAGATAATTATAAATTTCATTGCTCAGTCTTGCAAATTCCTCCAGTGATAGTGCCTCTCCTCTGACGCTTGCGCCTTTGCCTAACGTCTCGATTGCTTCTGCGATCACTTCTTTCGGGAGATCCCATTTGCCCGCATTTTTCAAACCATTGGCAAGTGTCTTCCGACGCTGGTTGAAAGACGCTCTGATAATATCAAACATCAGCTTCTCATCTTCTACTTCCACCGGAGGTTCGGCATGTCTTGTCAGACGGATGACTGCTGAGCCTACCTTCGGTCTTGGCATGAAGCAGTTCGGTGGGACATTTGCAACAATGTACGGGTCTGCATAATATTGCACCGCCAGTGACAGAGCACCGTAATCCTTGTTACCCGGTCCGGTCTGCATACGGTCTGCCACTTCCTTCTGTACCATGACCGTAATGCTCTGAAGCGGAACATGATTTTCAAAAAGTCCCATAATGATCGGTGTCGTAATATAATATGGAAGATTCGCAACCACTTTAATCGGTTTTCCTCCGTTCTGCTCCTCTACGATCTTCGCAATGTCAAGCTTCAGAACATCCTCATTGATAATCTGAACATTTTCATATTCATGCAGTGTATCCGCAAGAATCGGAATCAGATTTTTATCGATCTCAACCGCAATGACCTTGCCGGCTGCCTCTGCCAGATATTGTGTCATCGTTCCGATCCCCGGTCCGATCTCCAGCACCATGTCTTCTTTTGTAATCTCTGCGGAATAAATAATCTTATCCAGCACATGTGTATCGATCAGAAAATTCTGTCCGAACTTCTTCTGAAAATTAAATTTATATTTCTGTAATACTTCAATTGTATTCTGCGGATTTCCCAGATCTGGTTTTGCCATTTTCTCACTTCTCCCTGAATTTTAGGTATTTTCTAATTATACAATAAGTTTTGTCTTAATGATATACCCAAAATCGAAAATAGTCTTAAGAAAATATAAAGAAAACTCCGAAAATATATGGAAAAATTAAAATATAGCGAAATACATATAGAAATGCAGAAAAACAGGTAGCGAAAATCCAACCGGGAATTTCCTGGTTGGATTTCATAAAATTAATTTATTTGTACTTAATAAAGTTCACTATCGCTGATTCATTGCGAATAATGTCTTACACGTCCAGACCATACATGATGCGTGCATATGCTTTATGTATCCAGACCATACCTGATGCGTGCATATGCTTTATGTATCCAGACCATACATGATGTGTGCATATGCTTTATGCATCCAGACCATACATGATGCGTGCATATGCTTTATGCATCCAGACCATACATGGCACGTGCATTTTTCTCTGTCTGTGCAACAACTTCTTCATATGAGATCTCTTTGATCTCTGCGATCTTTTCCGCTACATATTGGATATATGCAGACTGGTTTCTCTTGCCGCGGAAAGGCTCCGGTGCAAGATACGGGCAATCTGTTTCCAGCACGATTGAAGTAAGCGGAATCTCTGCGACTGTCTCTTTTACTTTTTTCGCATTTTTAAAAGTAACGACACCGCCGATGCCGATGTAAAAGCCCATTTTCACATACTCTTTTGCCATCTCTTTGGAATAGGAGTAGCAGTGGATCACACCATTTAACCCCTGTGCATGCCCCTTCATGATCTCCATCGTATCTGCCGCAGCTTCCCGGCTGTGGATCAACACCGGAAGATTATGCTTACGTGCAAGTTCAAGCTGACGGATAAACCATTCTTTCTGTAGATCATGAGATTCATGATCCCAGTAATAATCCAGTCCAATCTCGCCGACGGCAACAACCTTTTTCTGATCCAAAAGCGCTTCCATCCGTACAAGTTTCTCTTCGTCCAACGCACCGACTTCATCCGGATGTACGCCGACTGCGGCATACATAAACGGATATTTTTTCACCATTTCTGTCACACGTGCACAGGACTCATAAGTTGCCGACACATTGACGATCGCGCCGACACCATTTTTCTCCATGGACATCAGCAATTCTTCTCTGTCTACGTCAAACTGCTCATCATCATAGTGCGCATGCGTATCAAAAATCATCATCTTACAGTAACTCTTTTCTGAGTTCTTCCGGTGTCTTCTGTGACAGCATTGCCGGTGCGATGTCAAATACAGATTTTGCTCCGCTTTCTCCAGCTTTGGAAAGTCTATAAGCTGCTCTTGCATAACAGATCAGAACGCTTGCTGTAAATTCCGGGTTGGAATCCAATTTCAGAGAATATTCGATCACGTGTTTATTTCCTTCTGTTCCTGTCTCTCCGCTGCGGATAACAAAACCACCGTGTGGCATCTTGCTGTGATTTTTCTTTAACTCTTCTTCTGTAATAAATGTTACAGTTGTATCATACTCATCGAAGTAGTTTGGCATTGTCTTGATTGCCTCTTCGATTGCTTTTAAGTCAGCTCCCTCTTCCGGAACAACATAACACTCACGAAGATGTTTATCTCTTGTTGTCAGCTCCGGCTCACTTCCGGTTCTTACTTTCTCTACTGCATCCTCGATCGGTACAGTATACTGGATACCATTTTTTACACCTTCAATACGGCGGATTGCATCAGAGTGTCCCTGGCTGACACCTTTTCCCCAGAAAGTATAAGTGCTTCCCTGTACCAGAATGGATTCTGCATACAGACGGTTCAGTGAGAACATTCCCGGATCCCAGCCAACAGAAATAATACTTACATTGTTTCCTGCTTTTGCTGCAGCATCCACATTTGCAAAATACTCCGGAATCTTTGCGTGTGTGTCAAAACTGTCAATAGTACAGAAGTTCTTAGCAACTTCCGGTCCCATAACCGGCAGATCTGTTGCAGAACCACCACACAGAACCATAACATCGATATCTTCTTTCATAGATACCATATCATCAAAATGTTTTACTTCTGCGCCTTCTGTTTTAATAGAAACTGTCTTCGGATCTCTTCTTGTGAATACAGCCTTCAGTTCCATATCATCGTTACGCGCGATTGCCTGTTCTACACCACGTCCAATATTTCCATATCCTACAATACCAATTCTAATTTTTTCCACAATTCTGTCTCCTTTTCCACATTTTATTTATCCACATCCGTGGGATAATTTAATTGGGGACGGGGCTTTTCGAGAAAATCCCCGTCCCCAATTAAATATTAACAGATTTCAGCACCTGCCGGCATATCTTTTTCTGGTGATACAAGTGCCAGATTGCCATTGGCGTCTTCTGCACAGAGTAACATTCCTTCAGATAATACGCCTGCAAGTTTTGCCGGTTTTAAGTTTACAAGTACCATAACTTTCTTGCCGACCATCTCTTCTGCACTATAATGTGCTTTGATTCCGGAAACAATCTGTTTTACTTCGCTTCCGACACGCACCTGTGAGCAGAGAAGTTTTTTGGATTTCTTCACTTCTTCGCAGGAAATGATTTCTCCTACCTGGAACTGCATTTTACCGAAATCTTCAAATGTGATCTCTGGTTTTGCTTCGATATCGATCACTTCCTCGTCAGAAACTTCTTCTTTCTCTTCTACATGTGGATGCAGTTCTTCTACTCTCTTCATCACTTCGTTGATGTCCTGTCTTGCGAACAGAATCTCCGGCTTGTCTGTAACTTTTCCGTCACCTAACTGTGCGAAGATTTTCTCTGCTGTTTCCGGCATGAAGGATGAAAGTAATCCTGCACCAACCTTGATACTTTCGATCAGATTTGCAAGAACAGTTTCAAGACGGTCTTTCTTGTCTTCTTCTTTTGCCAGTGCCCAAGGCATTGTTTCATCGATGTATTTGTTACAGCGTTTGAAGAGTGTGAAAATCTCTGTGATTGCATCTGCTACACGCAAGTCATTCATCTTCACATCAACGTTCTTCGGTGTGTTCTCTGTAACTGCTTTCAGATCTGCATCGATTGCAGCACCTTCTTCACCTAATGTCACATTTTTATTTGTAACAACGCCGCCGAAATATTTATTTGTCATGGAAATCGTTCTGTTTACCAGATTTCCTAATGTATTTGCAAGATCAGAGTTAATACGCTCTACAAGCAGATCCCAGGAAATGACTCCGTCATTTTCGAATGGCATCTCATGCAGTACAAAATAACGGATCGCATCTACGCCAAAGAAATCTACCAGTTCATCTGCATATAATACATTTCCCTTGGATTTACTCATCTTACCGTCACCCTGTAATAACCACGGATGTCCGAATACCTGTTTCGGAAGCGGCACACCAAGAGCCATCAGGAAAATCGGCCAATAAATAGTATGGAAACGAATGATATCTTTACCGATCAGATGCAAGTCCGCCGGCCAGTATTTATTAAAGCGCTCAGAATTATTTCCGTCGCAGTCATAACCGATTCCTGTAATATAGTTTGTCAGCGCATCCAGCCATACATAAACAACATGTTTCGGATCGAAATCTACCGGGATTCCCCATGAGAATGAAGTTCTGGATACACACAGATCCTGCAGTCCCGGAAGAAGGAAGTTGTTCATCATTTCATTTTTTCTTGCTACCGGCTGGATAAATTCCGGATGTGTATTGATATGCTCGATCAGGCGGTCTGCATATTTACTCATTTTGAAGAAATAAGCTTCTTCTTTTGCCGGTTTTACTTCTCTTCCGCAGTCCGGGCATTTGCCATCTACTAACTGGGATTCTGTCCAGAAAGACTCACATGGTGTACAGTAAAGTCCTTCATAAGAGCTTTTGTAAATGTCTCCCTGATCGTATAATTTCTTGAAAATCTTCTGTACCTGTTTCTCATGATCTTCATCTGTTGTACGGATAAATTTATCATAAGAAGTGTTCATCAGATCCCAGATTTCTTTTACTTCTCCGGCAACTTTGTCGACGTATTCTTTTGGTGAAATACCTGCTTCTTCTGCCTTTAACTCAATCTTCTGACCATGCTCGTCTGTTCCTGTCTGGAAAAATACATCATAGCCCTGACTTCTCTTATATCTTGCGATCGCATCTGCAAGTACGATCTCGTAAGTATTACCAATGTGCGGTTTGCCGGAAGTATAGGCAATCGCTGTTGTAATATAATATTTTGGTTTGTCCATGTTTTCCTCTCCTTTTGCTTTTAGATAATTATGAGTTTGTGCAAGCACAGTGTGACGACTTCAACTTTTTTTACCTTCGGATTGCTCCGTGCTTTCGCACTCCCGCAATCCTACCCGCAATTCGGATATCGCATGGCTTTCGCCATGCTTTTATCCTCATTGCGGGGCAGGTCATGAAGTCATGCTGTCACCCTTGTGCAAGCATAGTGTGACGACATGACTTATGACCTTGGTAAAAAAAAATCTCCAATTTTTCAAAAACTGAAAAATCAGAGAAGACGGGATATCCCGCGTTACCACTTCTGTTCGCTTCTGCCTCACGACAGCAACCTTATCGGGTGCATGTAACACCTCCCGCTGTAAAGGGCGGTCCCTTCATGACCTAACCTCGCGGCTCAGCCATCCCACTCCGAAGCCATCTTCCATCTTCCTTCATCTGTTCCTCTCAGCCTGCCGGAACTTCTCTGTAAAATGTACGGAAAATGTACTCTCTTCTTCACTGTGTTTGCTCATATGATTAACATATTTCCAATACATGAAATCGTAGCATAATCAGCGTGCCTGTGTCAAGTCATTGAGACGATTAACGATTAAAAAGGTTAAAAGATATTCTCCCCTTCCTCTGCATATACTCTAGTAATAATGTCTTCCTTCCGAAAGGGTTCTTATGTTCCGACAACTATTCCGTAAACGTTTCTATTTCTTTATTCCCATTATAATTATTACCGCGTGGCTCGCGCTGCATTTATTGCCTGCGTCCCTGTCTCAATTGCTGCCGCAGTCCCTGCCTTTTTCCGCTCCGGTCAAGACCGCAGATTCCAAATTCCGCACTTACACGCGTGAGCTGTTCCGGCAGGAATTATCCGGTAACACGCTTTCGCTGCATTATACTTTAAAAAATCCGTCCGCTTACGGCATACAGGAAGAGGACATATCGCTTGGATCTTACAATATCGATCCGGAAGCGTCCTGTGCCGCCGCGGAAAATGCGCTTTCCCGCCTACATACTTTTAATCGCAAAAAATTATCCTCTGAAAATCAGATTACTTACGACATTTTGCAATATTCCTTCCAATCCGCAAAACAAAATGCCAATTACCAGTGGTATGAAGAACCACTATCCTCGCTGACCGGTGTGCAGGCACAGTTTCCGGTTCTGCTGTCTGAATATCAGTTTCACACGCGCGATGATATAGAGACTTATTTTAAATTGCTCGCCGAAGCTCCGGAGTATTTTGACTCATTATTGCAATTTGAAACGAACAAAGCAAAACGCGGATTATTCATGTCTGACTCACAGGTGCAGGCGATCATAAAAGAATGTGAGTCATTTTTAAATTTACAGGAAAATAATTATCTTTACTCAACATTCCAGACACGGATTTCCAAGCTGTCTCTCTCGAAAAAAGAGCGGATCAAGTGCATACAGAAAAATGAATCCGGGCTAAAAAAATATGTTTTTCCCGCCTACCAGAATCTGATCAAAGGTCTGCAAAATCTGCTTGGAAATGGAAAATACACAGGTGGTCTCTGCCAGTACCCGGGCGGTGCCGGTTATTATGAACATCTCGTTGCCGAAGAAACCGGTTCTTCCCGCAGCATTTCCGAATTAAAAAGCCTGATCATCCGCCAGATGAGAGAAGATCTTGCCGGGCTGAAAAAATATTATATTTCCAATTCATCCCCGTCTTCCGATCTCTACAAAACGCAGGGGACAAAACTTTCCGACACCAACCCGCACTCCATTCTCGCTTCTTTGCAGCAGAAAATTAAAAAGGATTTTCCGAAAGCAGCCAAAACCGAGATTACGATCAAATATGTAGATAAAGAAATGGAGGAATATTTAAGCCCGGCTTTTTATATGATTCCTGCCATTGACGATACAAAAAATAATACAATTTATCTGAACCGCGGGCATCTGCCGGATGACCTGTCCCTTTACACCACGCTGGCGCATGAAGGCTATCCCGGTCATCTCTACCAGACGACTTATTTTGCCGCCAGAAAACCAGATCCTATCCGCACAATTTTCAGCTTCGGCGGCTACACCGAAGGCTGGGCGACCTACTGCGAAATGCTGAGCTACTACTATGCGCCTGTCGATAAAACGTATGCAGCTATGGCGCAAAAAAATACTTCTCTCATTTTAGGTCTCTACAGCCTTGCCGACATCGGTATCCACCATGAAGGATGGGGACTTTCGGAGACAACAACATTTTTCCGGAGCCACGGCATTACCGACACCGATTCCATCCGGGAAATTTATGATCTCATCATTTCCGATCCGGCGAATTATCTGAAATACTATGTCGGTTTTCTGGAATTTCTGGAATTAAAAAAAGCTGCCGTCGAGAAATGGGATTCTCACTTCTCGCAGCAACGTTTTCATAAAGCGGTATTGGATGTCGGGCCTGCGCCGTTTGAGATTTTGCGTGGTTTTACATTATCAGCCAACAATTAATCTGGCAAGGGGATTTTTATTCCATTAAAATCCCCTTGCATTGATCTCAACAATCCAGTTTAAACCGTATGTCATTCTGTGTGAAATTTTTCCGTCCATCGTTCTTCATCTGAACATAGTTCTTATTATCCATAATAAAAATCATCCTGATTGACTCGCAGTTTCTTAATCTTGAAACACCGCGGATAGTCTTTAAATCCTTGTACCTGTGAACGATATTTCTTCATCACCTGGCGCGCTTTCTTCCAGCTTCCGAAGTAACCTATCACTTTAATCTCTACACCTCTCACATGTGTCAACTGATATACATACATAAATCATCACTCCATCTCATTAAGCCTAATTGCTTTTAAATTCATATCCGAAATTCCATAAGTTTCCTGTAAATGTTTCTTCATTTCTACTACAACGTTTGAAACTCTGTTTTTTTTACAATTTTTTATAATTTTATTGAAAAAATTGTAAAAAAATACCGCTCCTACTGCTCTACTATAAGTAACAATCAGAAACGGTATTTCGTGACACTTTTTTATAAATTTTTTTAATTTTGTTTAATATTCCTCGATATTGACTTCCTTCGTGGTCGTCACATCATAAGGCAGGATCGAATCGGCGAATTTCGTAAATTTCTCCGCCGCATCACTGACATAGAACTCATAGGACGCTTCTCCTTCAGACGGATTCGCCATTCCGCTCTCTGCCAGCACTTTTTTAAGATCCATGGCTGTCTCATATGCCGGATTGACAATATGTACGCTCTCTCCGAAATATTCCCGGATGCTGGAGCGCAGAAGCGGATAGTGAGTGCAGCCTAAGATCATCGTATCAATATCTGTTTTCTTCATCTCAGACAGGTAAATGTCGATGACTTCTTTTGTAATGCTGTGTTTTGCAAATCCCTCTTCTACCAGCGGTACGAACAGCGGGCATGGTTTCCCGATAACCTTGATATCCGGATTCAGTTTATGGATCTCTTTGTTATAGGTCTCGCTTCGGATCGTCGCTTCGGTTCCGACGATTCCGATGCAGTTATTTCTTGTCTCCTGTACAGCGGCTCTCGCTCCCGGAACAATTACGCCGAGGATCGGCAGATCCGTCTCTTTCTGCACAGTTTCCAACGCAAGCGCACTTGCCGTGTTGCAGGCGATTACAACTGCCTTTACATTTTTCGTCTTTAAGAAACGGATGATCTGTCTGGAAAACCGGATAATGTTATCCTTGGATTTACTTCCGTATGGCACACGCGCCGTATCTCCAAAATAGACGATATTTTCATTTGGAAGCTGACGCATGATCTCCCGCGCTACCGTCAGCCCGCCGACACCAGAATCAAACACTCCGATCGGTGCTGTATTTATAATCTCTTGACTCATAATCATACTCCCTTGATTTCATTATATGCTAACTATCATATCACACTCGAGTTCGGATTTCCATACTCAGCGAAAATGTTCGCCACCTGATCACAGGCACTTACTCCTCAACCAACTCATCGAAATCGCACTTCTCAAACTCCTGGATGGAAATGTGCCGTTTATTCGGATTGGCATAGACAAATGTCTTATCGACATTCTCCAGATAATTCTGGATCTTGTCGTTCGTAGCACTGATGATCGCCTGAAATCCAAGTCCGCGGATCAGCGAAATACAGCTTGCCACCTTCTCAGCGTCCATCTTGGAAAACGCTTCGTCCAGCACAACGAGACGGATTGTCGGGTTGCGGTGCATTTTCGGAGACAGATTAATCCGGTAAATCTGTGCAAAGCTGGCAAGAAGTGCCACATACAGCGGGTTCTGCCCTTCTCCGCCGGAATTTTTCTTGATCATTTTGCTCAAGCCGATTTTCATGTCTTTTTCGCCATGCACGATCTGCTGCATATCGAAGGATAAATACGTTCTGTAATCTGCATATTTGTCCATATTTTTCTTCGCTTCTTCCAGCTCTTCCGGTGTTGCATTCTCCGGCGGCAGGAAAATACTGATCAACTCATCCATCAGATCTGCGTACTGCTCCTCATGCTCCATCGTGAAAAGATTCATCTGATTTTCCATACCGTCATCCAGTGACGCCGGATGGATCTGGAGCGAATCATCCATGAACATTTTATAATATTTTCCGTCCGGTCCTTTGTTCTTCGTAATGACAAACTGGTATTTATCTTTACCGAAATCAAGCTTACTGATAATGCGGTTCAGCTCATCCTGTCTTTGATAAGCTTCTCTTATGGCACTGCGGATCTTAAAAATAAAATCGTCTTTGAAATGCTCTACTGCTGCCCTTGCCTGATCTTTTGCTGCATCCTTAAATGTCTCTAATTCTTCACACTGCAGCTCATCCAGCAGTCTGTCATATGCTTCATTGTCTCTGTTTGTCGCAGAAAATGTCCGGTTCGCATAACTTCTGAGATAAGTACTTCTTTCTTCTACCAGCTTCTGATAAGCCTCTTCCCGCTCATCCATCTTCGGATACCGTGAAGCAATCTTCTGTTTCTGTAAATATTCATAATTTTCCGAGCGTCTGCCTGCAAGATATTCCTGAAATTCCTGTTCGTAAACGTCATCCCATTTGCTCTGTTCCATTTTCTGTTTCTGCACAAGCAGCGCTTCTTCCGCATGGAGACGTTCTTCCTGCAACTGCTGCATTTCCTGCGTCTGCTTCCAGATTGCTTCCTGCACTTCCGTGATCTGTGCCTTCTTTACATCCTGTTTCTTACGGATGTCTTCTTTTTCCTGCTCCCAAGCATCCACAGACGCTTCTTTCATTTGCTGCATCTGTTTTACAAGCTGACTTTTCCGTTTCTCACGCTCTGTAATCTTCTCTGCATCTGCCTGCAAAGTAAGATATTCTTCTGCCGGCTGGGACAGCATTTCAAGCTGCAATGTTTTCTTGATCTCTTCTAATAATTCCTGCAGCGGCATGCGTTCTTCTACCAGTTTCTCACAGCGCTCTTCCAGCTGACGGACACGCTGACGCATACTCGTCTCACCGATGTACGCTCTTCTTGTGTACTGATCCGGATTCATATGCTGCAAACGGAAACTATGATACAATACACAGTCCGGTGTCACACCGATCTTGCAGTCACGGAGCTGTTCTACGGAATCACATTTTTCTACATTTCCAAGGAAGAAATCAATATAATCCTGCACATATGCTTCTTTCGCTTTCACTTCTTTTGCAAGTCCGTTATCTTTGACTGCATAGCCATCCTTGCCTGCGCCTGCCACCACTTTTTCTGTATCGAGAATGGACACGCGGTGGTATTTCTTCCGATCCATCTGTTCATACAGTTCCATCGCTTCTTTTGCATACTTCGGTTCCACGATCAGAAGCAGCTTGTTGTTGCCAAGATAACCTTCGACAGCGTTGTGCCATGTCTCGTCTTTCACATCGAGAAGGTCGGCAAGGATCTGCACATTTACAAACTTTCCGCACTTCTCATGTAGGCGGTTGCGCAACTCATATCTTGCTTCCTCCAGCTCTTTCGGATAAGCTTTCTTTCCCTGTTTCAGCTCTTTTAACTCTTCTCTTGCCTCTTTCTCTTCTTTCTTCACTTTGCGGAGCGACATCTGTGCTTCCTGTCTCTGCTCTTCCAGTTCCTCGCGGACTTCGCCAAAGCTCTCCTGCAGACGCTCCAGTTCTTCTGCCATAATCGTTCCTTTTGTAAACTTTTCCATGTCCCAGAGCATCTGGTTGGAAACCACATCCTGCTCTTTCCATGCTTCCAGCCGGTCACTGATCTGCTGCCATTTTCCCTGGCTTGTCTGTAAATGTTCCAGTGTCTCATTTACCGCCGCAAGTTCAGCTTCCAGATTTGCATATCCGCTGTTCGCAATTCTTAAAATAATCTCTTCATACTGTTTCTGCAGTTCAACTTCTTCTTTCTTAAGCAACGATAAAATTGCTTCCTGCTCACCGGTGCCTTCTTTGCGCACTTTTTCCTTATCCATGCAGGCCTGGATCTGTCCTTTCAGCTTCAGCATTTCCAGGCGGTCAATCTGATAAGTACATAAAAGAACTTCTTTTTCTTTCTCCTGAAATGCTTCATATCTGCCATGGATATCCTGCAACTTTTGAATTTCGTTCAATGTCTCCTCGATCTTGCTTCGCATTCTCGCATACTGCATAACGCTTTCCTGCAAGTCTTCTATATGAATATCCTGCTCCATGCAAATATATTCTTTCACAAAATCTTCCAGTTTAATATTCATTTTAAATGGAATCGCACGTTTGAAAAGTCGTGGGAATTTCTCCGCATCCAGTCCGCCAAGATAAATATCATACATCTGGCGGCGGAATCTCTCATTGCTCGGTCCACAGTAAAACTGCTCCGCCGGGAAAGAACGCTGTAAATATTCACGCATTTCCATCGTCGTCAGGCATCTGGATGTGGTACGGTAATTATTTTCCAGAAGACCTCCCATGTGCCAGAAAAACAGTCTGCTGATATCATTTGTCGCCGTATCTACGTCAAACACAACGCCGATACACTGCTTTTCTTTTGTATCACTCTGCTCTAATTCCAGTACGATCGTGCTGGAAAAATTCTGATTTCTCAGATACTGAAATTCATTGTGTTCATTAATATTGACCATTCCACGCAAATATTCAATGAGGGAACGGTCGGAATCATCTGCTGCCGCTTTATTAAAAAATCCACGTCCGTCTGTATTTGCATATAGTACAATCTGCATCGCGTCAATCACGGTTGATTTTCCACTTCCCGAATGTCCGGTGAAGAAATTAATTCCTTCACTAAATGTCAGTATTTTCTGATCAATGTAATGCCAGTTATTCAGACAGATCTTCGACAGTATTTTGAATGGTTGTTTCGTCTCCAATAGTATCCTCCTCACTGAATGTCTCTAATAATGCCCGCAGGTCATCGCCCAGAAGTACCGTATGAATACATGGGTAAATGACCAGTCTCGTCTCTTCGTTTAATTCTTCCAGAACATCAAGTGGTTCTATGATCTGGTATTTTTTTAAAAGTGCAATCGTTCTGCGCATTTCGGTCGGTGACGGCAGACCGCGTAGCACGCGGAACTCGCCGGCTTTACCGTTTAATGCGCCAACGGTTGTCACAATGTGGCTGCTCGAAGAAACCGTCTCCATCTGCTCATCGTAAATCAGTTTCAGAACAAGCAGATAAATCGTTGCAAGCCGCGATAATTTTTCACCCCAGAGCTGTTCGCCCTGAATGTAAATCACACCCATATGCGCATTTTCCCGCAAAGTAATTCCTGCCACTTTGAAGTAGGCACGGATAAATTCCAGATGTTTGCTCAACACACGATATTCTCTCACCGGAACCATGCGTCCCTGTCTTTTATCAAACTTCCGCTCCAGAACGAAGGTCTGTCGGTACAGAATCTGGATAACTTCTGTTATTTCTTCCTGCTCTTCCTGCGAAAGCTGTTCAAAATATTCGATCATAAGCGTCTCCTTACAAATTTGAGTGCCGGATATTTATAAGAACCATTTTCAATCTGATCCGGTTCTTCCTCCAGCACCATATATTTACTGTTCTTTCTTGTACTGTAATCGTAAGCAAGAATCAATTTCTCAAACGCCTCTTCATCCATCAGCGAAATCTTGGAAGCGTCCATTACTTCTCCGTCCATATAAGACTCAATAAATTCCTCAATCTGGCTTCTGCTGTAGCGCATCTGAATCCGGTTTAGCTTGAGTACATCATCTTTATCAAGATCCGGCAATGCCTGATCCGGCGCCATTTTACTGATAAAATCCGTTCTTGGTCTTCGTCTCTTATACAGCGATTTCTCCGAAAGAATTTCCAAAAGCGAGAGATTCATCCGCTCCCCGGTTTCACGGATCATCGCATCCTGTTCCTGCGCATCCTCCGTTTGGGACATGCGGTTCAAGAGCTGCACGACCAGACCTTTCGTATCCGTCTCACCACTTAACAGATAGTTAAGTCTCGTCACTGTCGCACGCACATATTTCGCATGCTCTTTATCCATATTGGCGATCCGGTGCTCAATGTCATCAAATCCACGCTCGATCCGATCCAGAAGATCCAACACATCATCTTTCGTATCACCCATCTGCGCCGCCCGGGTACGGATCTCTTCTATCCATTCTTCATCTTCCCGCATGTCGCGCAGACATTTTTTAATATCCATCTTATAAATATAGAAGTTATCCGATGTTTTCAAAATGTGGTATTTCTTCTGTACGATTTCTTCCACATATCCATCCAGATGTTCCCGCAGCAAATCTTCATAATTATTCTGCTCCAGAAGTCTTGCAAAAAATTTATCCATATTATGAAGCATATCCTGCAATGCTTTATTCAGCCGCTTCGTGTTGACAAGCGCCGTCCGCAGCATTCCGAGGTTCGCCCTGCTGTCGTTCTTAAAAGAAAATAATGTTGCATACACATTCTGGATATAGATTTCCGTGTCCTGCATATCTTCTGAAGACAGCCGCTCAAACGCCTCAATAAAAACAGCCGAATAATCCGGAATGACAATGTTCGTAACCAGCGTTTGATAATCTTCAATCCGCTTCAGCCATCCGGTCTTCAAAAGCCAGTTTAGAATCCTCGACGATGGCGTCTCCAGCATGTCGAACTCTGTCTCATTTTCCTCCCACTGGAGCTTGAACCGCTTTCTCGCATTCATGTCCCCCAGCACTTGGATACACACTTCCCTCGTCAGAAAATAATTATTATATTGATATTCTTCATTGATGCACAACAGTGCTTCAATATAAATGTCCCGGTTCACCGAACGGAATAAACTCCAGAACGTATCCGGGATTTCATTTCTTAATTGCATCTGTTTTCTCCATTTTATAATCCAAATCCGTTATTGCCCACAAACCATCTGCAAACAACAACTAAAATCCATCATTTAGTATAAATGTTTCCGGCTTCCATTGCAATGTTCTATTTTTCCTGTCATAATGTATATAATACCAAGGGAT
>NZ_QUFR01000010.1:0-20863 GCF_003478575.1 Dorea sp. AF24-7LB | reverse complement strand
TACCAAGGGATAAAAGTGTGTCATCCGTCTGAACTTGTTCAGAGACGGATGACACACTTTGAGACCTGCCACGTACGTTATAAAATGGAGGAACAGACATGGCTGAAACAATCATGAAAGAAACAACCGAAGAGCAAAAGAATAACACCACTGAAAATGTGGTAACTCCTTTTGAGAAAAATACAGGAAATGAAAATGCTACAAAAGAAACTGAGGAGAAAACTTCTGCTGCTGAAAATTCAGATTCCGTTAAGACAGATTCCATGAAAAATGATTCTGTAAATGCAAACTCTGCAAATGCAGACTCTACAAATGCAGGCACTACAAATGCAGACACTACAAATGCAGACACTGCAAATGCAGACACTACAAATGCAAACACTATAAATGCAGACACTATAAATGCAGACACTACCGGATCAGCTCATTATCGTACGATTGACGATCCTTCCGATAATTTTTCCAGAGATCAGTGGATTCTTTCCCACATCAAAGACGAGGATCTGATGGAATATCTCCGGTTAGAACAGCATCGCATGGAACTTTTACAACAGGCAAAAGAGAAACGCGAAAAACGCATTTTCACACTGGTTCAGCTTTTACTTTCACTTGCCGCTGTCATTGCAGTTACTTATCTTTTAAAAGACAATCCGACAATCCTTTTAAGCATCCTTTATATTGTCGGCATTATTGGCGCTTTCTGGATCATGAAGAATCCAAAAGATAAGAGCGATCGTAAAAATAAAGATACTAAATAGCTATCTGTTTCATATTTATTTTGTATTTAACTTAAAATCAATTTTACTATATGATCCGGTCTGGAATTTCCAGGTCGGATTTTGTTATAGCTACGAGGAAAATGCACACATTTATGCAGGTGCATTTGACGGCCGCTAATCAGAGCGAGATACGAAAAAGCGTATCTCGTCTCTGTCAATAATCACAACATCGCTCCCGCAAGTATCACACTTGCTGCAAGCCCGGCGAAAGTTGCAAGCAATGCACCAGTCAATGTGTACCTCGTCTTTGTAACTTTTGCTGTCATATAATACACACTCATTGTATAGAAAATCGTTTCTGTACTTGCCATGCTGATGGACGCAATTAATCCGTTTCTCGAATCTGTCCCAAATTCCTTATAAATATCTAATAGCAAACCGGTTGCTGCCGAAGAAGAAAACATCTTTACAACTGTAAGCGGCACCAATTCGCCCGGAAAGCCAATCCATTTTGTAAACTTTCCGATTTCTTCCGACAGACAAGTCAGCAAGCCCGAAGCCCTCAAGATCCCGACTGCCACCATAAGCCCTACCATTGTCGGTATGATTTTCGCCACAGTCAGAAAACCGCTTTTCGCGCCTTTTACAAATACATCATAAACCGCAACCTGCTGCAGGATTCCATAGCATAAAATTCCAAGAATGATCATCGGAATCAGCAGATCCGACACGATAAGAAACCATTTCATTTCCAGATTCTCCATTTAGCATATATTTTTGTTCTTTCTAATCAAAATGTCAAAAAACAACAGCTATGATACTTGCATATCGTTCCTTTTTTACTCCCCTAATCCTATACCAATATTTCTATACTATTACTGTATGGCTGTTTTTCTTTATAAATTCTTATTTTTTAATTCCGGAATATTTTTTTATTCTATGCACACTTTGTTGCAAATATCTCCTTTATCTTAAGCATAACTTTTTCCTTTCTTTCATAAAATACTTTAAGTTTGTAATAAAAAATGCTTTCGAGGTATCCTATGTTAAATCTTCTCTGGGCAGGCATGATCATTGCAGGTGTTTTCTTCGCCGCATTCACCGGGCAGATTCCGGAAATAACAAAAGCGGCGCTGGATTCTTCTAAAGAAGCAGTGACGCTTTGCATCACAATTTCAGGAGTTATGGCTTTTTGGACCGGAATGATGGAAATCGCCCAGGAAGCAGGCATGATCCGGAAACTTTCTGCGAAACTTTTGCCCTTTCTACATTTTTTATTTCCAGAACTACCCTCTTCCCATAAAGCAATACCACATATTTCTACAAATATTATTGCCAACATATTAGGGCTTGGATGGGCTGCGACTCCTGCCGGATTAAATGCCATGCAGGCACTTTCAGATTTGGAAAAGGAACGGCGGTCTGGAAAAGCTCCCGGTCCGGTGCTTCCTCCAGGCACTGCGAGCAAAGAAATGTGTAATTTTCTCATTCTGAACATTTCATCACTACAGCTGATTCCAGTAAATATTATTGCATACCGCAGTCAGTACGGAAGTGTCAATCCTGCTGCCATCACCGGTGCCGGAATTCTTGCGACCAGCGCCAGCACGCTGACCGCTATCTTATATTGTAAATACAAGAATCATCACCCCTATTAGAAAAGCTTCTTTTCATATTGATATGTTAAAAAGTAGCTATACAAATATTTATTTTTCTATATATGAAAAACACATAATAGTCACCAAATACTTTGATTTTCAAATTTTTTTGTTTCAGGGGTTGCTTTTTTTATTTTTTGATATATAATATGGATATAAATAGATGTAGTATTTAATACTACGTGTCGAACTATCGATTTCTAGGAGGCGGTATTTATGTCAGATACAATACAAAAATATATCAAAGATCCAGGAAGTGCGATCACTCATTTTATCGGAATGTTAATGGCAATTTTTGCAGCTATTCCACTTCTGATCAAAGCAGCAAGAGAGCCTTCCCGCATTTATATTATTTCCATTGCGATTTATGCGGTCAGCCTGATTCTGCTCTATGCAGCCAGCACCACATACCATACATTTAACCGCACGCCGCGGATTAATAAAATTTTGAAAAAAATCGACCATATGATGATTAGTGTCCTGATCGCCGGAAGCTACACTCCAATCTGTCTGCTCGTGCTTGGCGGCAAAACCGGAATCATTTTGCTCTCTATTGTGTGGGGTATTGCGATCGCCGGAATCATCATCAAGGCTTTCTGGATCAACTGCCCGAAGTGGGTATCTTCCGTTCTGTATATCGGCATGGGCTGGACCTGCGTACTTGCATTTACACAACTTCTTAACTCCATGTCACAGGCAGCTTTCGGATGGCTCCTTGCAGGTGGTATCATTTACACTGTCGGCGGCGTGATCTACGCACTGAAACTGCCGATTTTCAACCGCCGTCATAAGAATTTCGGAAGTCATGAGATCTTCCACTTATTCGTTATGGGTGGAAGCTTCTGCCACTTCATCGTTATGTACAACTTTGTTCTCCGTTAATTGAAATGTAGCGAGCAGAAGCTCTTTCTTCTTCCGCGGCAGTTGTTTGATCTCATACTCCCGTCGCATAGCTTCAGATTTTGTCTGGAATGTCTCATAATAAACCAGCTCAACTGGGCGCCGGTACTTCGTGTACTTGGCGCCCTTTCCTTCGTTATGCATTTTCACACGCTTTTCCACATCATTCGTCCAGCCTGTGTATAACGTGCCATCCGCACATTTTAAAATATATGTATAATTCATTTTCCACACATCTTTCCACATCTTATCTACATCACAGTATAACTTATCCACGATATCCCGTCCAGTTACGAAAAAGGGACAGGGACTTTCGAATAGGGGACGGGGATTTTCTAGAAAATCCCCGTCCCCTATTCGACTAAGAACTCAATCGGATTGACCGGCTGCCCATTTTTCCGCATTTCAAAATAAACATTGCTGCCTTCTGCGCTGTAGTATTTGGTCGGTTCACTAACATAACCGAGTGTTGTTTTTGCCGTAACCGACTGCCCGGTCTTCACCGGCACTTCCTTGAGTTGTCCATAAATCAGCTCATAGCCGTTACCAATATCAACGGTTACGGTTGTTCCGGTCTGTGCAGTTTTGTCAATCGATTTTACGACGCCTGTTGTTGCTGCTATGACTTGATCTCCGACTTCTGCGGAGAAAATAACTGCCGGATTGTATTTGTACTGATCCAATGTCTTAAAGTACACGGTTTTATCCATGCTGTAGTTCATCAGGATGCTGCCGTCTACCGGCCAGAGCAGTTCACTCTTCCCGTCAAATCCTGATATTGCCCGACTTCCGGTTGTTTGTGTTTCTCCGGCTGTTGTTCCATCTGAATCATTTTCATTATCAGATGTACTTTCTCCGGCTCCTGTATTTTCATCGTTATTATCCGGTTCTTCTGTATTCGGGACGTTGTCTAATGGTGTGTTTCCTTCGCCTTTTTCTTCTGCACTCTTTTCCGGTTCGTTCACAATCTTGTCCGTTCCGGCTTCTTTCTTCTCTTGTTCCATTTTTGCCTGCAACTGTTCTTTCTGCGCCTGTTTGTAGTCTTTAAATGTATATGTTCCTACTATTGCGATAGCTGCCACAAAGCACAAAACGGCTGCAACGGCAGGCCCTCGTTTTCTTTTTTTCGGCCCTGGTCTCTTTTTTTGCTCTTGATTCATCTAATCACCACCTCTGACTTTATTTTTGCCAGCGCATGGTAACCTTATTCACATAGTTTATTCATTTTCTAAATTTTATATTATCACCTACTTTCCCACCTGATTTTTACGTCCTCCTTCCCCCTGTACGATCTCCGCAACCTCCCGGATTTTCGTCTTTTTATAAAAATAACCGAGTATCTCCTTATAAGTTTTCCCCTTTTTCGCCATTTCATTTGCCGTGTACTGGCTCATTCCGTATCCATGTCCGACACCGCATGTGATAATGCGCAGTTTTCCATCGTATTTTTGTAAAATGAAACTCGACGACGCCAAATGATATTTCTCCCGGAACGCTTCACCGCTCATTATTTCTTCCCCAACCCGCACTTTTTTCACATATCCGGCGCTATCGAGTGCAGTCACTTTTGCATCTAATTTTTTCTCCATTGTTGTCTGGATCTGCCATTCATTTTCCAGATCTTTCGGACAGGTCACTTTTTTGAGATAAGGATATTCTTCACCCAGCGACTCTTTTGCATCCCGTGTACTTCCGTTTGTCAGCCTGCAAAATGGTGCATACGCCGGTTTTCCTTTCCATGTCAGGATCTCGCCATCCGTCTCCTCCCACGCTTTTTTTAATTTATTATAGTAGGAATAATATTTATTACTTCCCCACAACTGTTTTTTCTGTGCATCGGTCAGATAACTCTGCTCAAGTACAGTATCACTTCCGTCCTGATTCATTTTCTCGCAAATAGATGTGCGCACAAGTACCGCCTGCGCTTTCCATGCTTCTTTTTTATACGAGCCGGGCATTTCTTTCGCCATGACACTAATTCCGTAATCTTCTAAGGGCATTTCTATAATTTTCTTACTACCTCTCAAATTACTATTATTTCCATTTTTCTCTTTTGATCCACTGTTCTTCACACTATCGTCATCCACATCTCTACCTCCCGAACCATCTCTATTTTTCGAGCCACCGCCATTCTCATCTCCATCTGCTATATCTGCACCATTTCCCGAGCCATCTCCCGACTCACTACTCTCCACCCGCACATACGTCTCATCCACTTCCACGCTTCCTCCCCGCCCGGAGCCATTTAAAAATGCTGTCACAAAATACGGCACACAGATCAGTATCGCCAGATAACACACTGCTTTTTTCAAATATCTATGCATACAAAAAGCCCTCCCATACACTGTATGGAAGGACTTGTCTGCTTATTCACAAATTTATTTGCAAATTTTATTCGTAAATTTCTTCTGAAATTGTCTCTTTGTCCAGTTTCCAGATATCATCGACATATTCCTGAATCGTTCTGTCTGATGAGAACTTACCGCAGGATGCTGTATTTAACAGGACCATCTTAGCCCATCTGTCTTTATCTCTGTAAGCTGCCTCTACTTTCTCCTGTGCCTCGGCATAAGAGCGGAAATCTTTCAGGATGAAATATACATCTGCCTGATTATTTCCCTGTGGCATTAACAGTGAGTTGTAAAGATCGCGATACATCTCTGTATCACCCTGTGCATAAGTGCCGTCTACCAGCTGGTCAACCACTCGTTTGAGTTCTGGATCGCTGTTGTAGATCTGGCGTGAATCGTATCCACCATTCTGCTCATAGTTAATAACTTCATCAGAACTCAGACCAAAGATAAATGCATTATCCGCTCCGACTTCTTCTACAATTTCCACATTTGCTCCATCCATCGTTCCCAGAGTTGCGGCACCATTTAACATAAATTTCATGTTACCGGTTCCGGATGCTTCCTTGGATGCTGTAGAAATCTGTTCGCTGACATCTGCTGCCGCAAAAATCCACTCAGCATTAGATACACGGTAATCTTCGATAAATACAACTTTCAATTTACCGTTAATACTGCGGTCATTATTTACAACATCTGCTACGGAGTTGATCAGCTTAATGATCTGTTTTGCACGGATATAACCTGCGGAAGCCTTCGCTCCAAAGATAAATGTTCTTGGATAGAAGCTCTTCTCCGGATGCTCTTTAATCTGATTGTATAAGTACATAACGTGTAAAATGTTAAGAAGCTGACGTTTGTACTCATGCAGACGTTTTACCTGCACATCGAAAATAGATGTCGGATCTACTTCGATGCCGTTATGCTCCTTGATGTATTTTGCAAGACGTACTTTATTTTCATATTTGATAGACATAAACTCTTTCAGAGCTTCCTCGTCATCCAGCCATTTTTTCAGTCCGGACATCTTCGGCAGATCTGTGATCCAGTCTTTTGTTCCGAGTTTTTCTGTTACCCAGTCTGCAAGCAGCGGATTTCCGTGCATCAGAAAACGTCTCTGTGTGATACCGTTTGTCTTGTTGTTAAATTTCTCCGGCATCATCTCGTAGAAATCACGCAGCTCCTGTTTTTTCAGGATCTCTGTATGCAGGCGCGCAACACCATTGACAGAATATCCGGCAACGATTGCCAGATGTGCCATCTTCACCTGTCCGTCTCTTAAAATCTGCATTTTTGCAACTTTTTCTTCATTTCCTGGATACATCTCACGTACCTGGATTACGAAACGACGGTCGATCTCCTGAATGATCTGGTAAACTCTAGGAAGCAGTTTTGAGAACAGGTCAATCGGCCATTTCTCCAGCGCTTCTGCCATGATCGTATGGTTTGTGTAAGCACAGGTCTTTGTTGTAATCTCCCATGCATCGTTCCATTCCATATTTTCTTCATCCAGAAGGATTCGCATTAACTCTGCAACTGCTACAGTCGGATGTGTATCGTTCATCTGAATTGTAATCTTCTCCGGCAGTTCATGTAAATCTGTATGTTTTTTCTTAAATTTAGCAATTGCTGCCTGTAAGCTTGCAGATACGAAGAAATACTGCTGTTTCAGACGCAGTTCTTTTCCTGCGTAGTGATTATCGTTCGGATACAGCACTTCTACGATATTCTTCGCAAGGTTCTGCTGCTCAACCGCTTTGTGATAATCTCCACGGTCAAAGGAATCTAACTGGAAGTCTACGATTGGCTCTGCATCCCAGATTCGTAAAGTATTGACGATATGGTTGTTGTATCCGACAATCGGATAATCATACGGAACAGCCAGTACAGATTCGTAATTCTCCTGTACAAAATGTGTCTTTCCATGCTCGTCATACTCTACACGGATGTTTCCGCCAAAACGTACTTCTTTGGCATACTCCGGACGTTTCAGTTCAAACGGATTGCCGTCTTTTAACCAGTTATCCGGAGTCTCTACCTGATAGCCGTCCTCAATCTTCTGCTTGAACATACCATAGCGGTAGCGGATTCCACAGCCGTAAGCTGCATATCCCAGTGTTGCAAGCGAGTCTAAAAAACAAGCTGCCAGTCTTCCAAGACCGCCGTTACCAAGAGCCGGATCCGGCTCCTGGTCTTCGATTGCATTAAGATCGATGCCAAGCTCATCTAAAGCTTCCTTCACCTCTTTGTAAGCGGTCATATTGATCAGGTTATTTCCAAGCGCACGTCCCATCAGAAATTCCATAGACATGTAATAAACCATCTTCGGATCATCTTTCTCGTACTGTTCCTGAGTCGCGATCCAGTCATCGATGATCGCTTCTTTTACAGCATAAGAGACTGCCTGGAATAACTGCTGCGGGGTTGCTTCTTCAATTGTCTTACGAAACAGGGTTTTTACATTATTTTTAACTTCTTTTTTAAACGCCTGTTTTTCAAATCTTGGATTGATCATTTTCACATTCCTTTCTTTACGGAGGGGCACAGATTACTGTTTTTCCACGCCGAGTGTTACATTCTCTCCGTTGATCTTCCATTCTTTCACATATCCTGACGGTGTCTGTTTCACTGCGCTTATGCCCAGAGTCTCTCCGGCGATCTCATCTGCATGCTCCGCGAAAATCTTCTCAGCCTTCTCGGTTCCCTCGTATGTGATCGCAATCTGATCCATAACTTCAAATCCGGCTTCTTTACGCATCGTCTGTACTTTGCTGATGATCTCACGTACAAATCCTTCTTTCAGAAGTTCTTCTGTCAGGTTCGTATCCAGAACAACGGTAATTCCGTTATCATTTTCAGATACATAGCCTTCCATCTGTGCAGTGTCAATCAGAAGATCCTCGCGGAATAAAGTAATCTCCTGTCCATTGATATCCAGTTTTAAAGAATCGGTTGCATTCAGCTCATCCATTGCTGCGTTTCCGTCTAATGAGCCAAGTGCAGCTTTGATTCCACCTAACATTTTACCATATTTTGGACCTACCGTCTTTAGCTGAGGTTTGAAAGAATAGGAGGTGAAATCACGAACTTCTTGTGTAAATTCCATAGTTTTTACATTCAATTCGTCTTCGATAATCTCCTGATAGAACTCCGGAAGTTCAAAATCAGCTTTCACATACATTTTTCCAATCGGCTGACGGTTTTTGATATTTGCAGTATTTCTGCAGGCACGTCCCATAACAACCAGTTTCAGAAGTTTCTCCATGTTATCTTCCAGTTCTTTGTCAATGTGCTCCTCATTTACAGTCGGATAATCGCACAGGTGGATACTCTCCGGTGCGCTCTCATCCAGGCTTCTTACGAGGTTCTGGTAAATATCTTCTGTCATGAACGGAATCATCGGTGCAGCAACCTTGCTCACTTCAACAAGCGCTGTGTACAGAGTCATGTAAGCATTGATCTTATCCTGCTCCATTCCTTTTGCCCAGAAACGCTCACGGCTTCTTCTTACATACCAGTTACTCATATCATCTACAAATTCCTGAAGTGCTCTTGCTGCTTCCGGGATTCTGTAATTTGCAAGATGATCATCTACGTCTTTGATCAGTGTATTTAATTTGGATAATAACCATTTATCCATAACGGATAATTTATCATATTCCAGTACATATTTTGTTGCATCGAAATTATCAATATTTGCATACAGTACGAAAAACGCATAAGTATTCCACAGAGTTCCCATGAATTTTCTCTGTCCTTCTACAACAGCTTTTCCATGGAAACGGTTCGGCAGCCACGGTGCACTGTTTACATAGAAATACCAGCGGATCGCATCTGCTCCGTATTTCTCCAGTGCATCAAACGGATCAACTGCATTTCCCTTGGATTTACTCATCTTCTGTCCATTCTCATCCTGTACATGTCCCAGAACGATAACGTTCTTATACGGAGCTTTGTTGAAAATCAATGTGGAAATAGCCAGTAAGGAATAGAACCATCCACGTGTCTGGTCTACCGCCTCGGAAATAAAGTCTGCCGGGAAATGCTTCTCGAACAGATCCTGATTTTCAAATGGATAGTGGTACTGTGCAAACGGCATAGATCCACTGTCAAACCAGCAGTCGATAACTTCCGGTACGCGGTGCATTGGCTTGCCGCACTTCGGACACTTGATCGTTACATTGTCGATATATGGACGGTGTAATTCGATCTCATCCGGACAGTTGTCGGACATAGATTTCAGTTCTTCAATACTTCCGATTGAATGCTGGCATCCGCACTCGCACTCCCAGATATTTAACGGAGTTCCCCAGTAGCGGTTACGGCTGATACCCCAGTCCTGGACATTTTCCAGCCAGTCGCCGAAACGTCCTTTTCCGATGCTTTCCGGGATCCAGTTGATCGTGTTGTTGTTGGCGATCAGATCGTCTTTAACTTCTGTCATCTTGATAAACCATGACTCACGAGCGTAGTAAATCAGTGGTGTATCACATCTCCAGCAGTGTGGATAGCTGTGTTCAAACTTCGGTGCGTCAAAGAGAAGTTTTCTCTCATCCAAATCTTTTAATACTTCCGGATCTGCTTTCTTTACGAAAATACCGGCAAATGGTGTAGTCTCTCCCATATCACCTTTTTCGTCTACTAACTGTACGAACGGCATGTCATATTTACGTCCGACTTTGGCATCGTCTTCACCAAATGCAGGTGCGATATGAACAACACCGGTACCATCTGTCAGTGTTACATAAGTATCGCATGTAACGAAGAATGCTTTTTTATTCTGTTTCGCTGCGCAGTCATATGCACACTGGTACAGCGGCTCGTATTCTTTGTATTCCAGATCCTGTCCTTTGTATGTTTCCAGGATTTCATAATCCGGATCTTCGTTTCCTGATTTCTCAGCAAGTCCACCAAGAACAGTATCCAGAAGCGCCTGTGCCATGTAATAAACATATCCGTCAGCAGCCTTTACTTTTGCGTAGTCTTCTTCCGGATTTACACAAAGACCGATGTTGGACGGCAGTGTCCAAGGTGTAGTTGTCCATGCGAGGAAATATGCATCTTCTCCGACAACTTTGAAACGTACAATTGCAGAACGTTCTTTTACATCTTTATATCCCTGTGCTACTTCCTGTGCAGAAAGCGGAGTTCCACAACGAGGGCAATAAGGAACAATCTTGAATCCTTTGTACAGAAGACCTTTGTCCCAGATCTTCTTCAGTGCCCACCACTCAGACTCGATAAAGTCATTGTGATAAGTAACATACGGATCATCCATGTCAGCCCAGAAACCTACAGTATTAGAGAAATCTTCCCACATACCTTTGTATTTCCATACGCTTTCTTTACATTTCTTAATAAATGGCTCTACACCATATTTCTCGATCTGTTCTTTTCCATCCAGTCCAAGAGCTTTCTCAACTTCCAACTCAACCGGCAGGCCGTGTGTATCCCATCCGGCCTTTCTCGGTACTTCATATCCCTTCATTGTACGATAACGCGGGATCATATCTTTAATAACACGAGTCAGTACGTGACCGATATGCGGTTTACCATTTGCTGTCGGCGGTCCGTCGTAAAACATATACTGTGGACAGCCTTCACGGTCTTCCATACTCTTCTCAAAAATGTGATTCTCTTCCCAGAACTTCTCTGTAGCCTTCTCGCGGTCTACAAAATTCATGTCTGTCGAAACTTTCTTATACATGATTCTCCTCCTTCTCTGATGGGGGACGGGGCATTTCTAGAAAATCCCCGTCCCCTTTTAATATCTTTTGATAGTTTTCCACATTTTCCACATCTTTTTTCCACATCGTGGGGGAAAATTGGGATGAATATTAACATTTTTTGCATGTATAGGATAAATAAAATAGAATGTGCCTTAGCACATTCCCGCGCTGAGCGCGGTTGTTTACAACAATCTACCTCTTCGCGCGAGTGCGCATTCTGCCGGAGGCTTTTTTTATATAATAGGAAATGCAATTTCTATTATATAAAAAAAGCTTCCATCCTGTATAGGACGAAAGCTGTGCCTGCGTTTATAAACCACCTAAACATACTATCATATGCTTTTCCTGTAACGGGGAAATGCCGTCAGCATCTACTAAGCTTGCGCTTTTGGATATCTGCAACTCGGAAGTGATCTTCGGATATCGTTACTTGTACCGGACTTCCACCATCTCCGGCTCGCTGTGACGTTCTGCTATATCGTACTGTCTCCGTCAACGTTTTATATCTTTCCATATGCGTTTTTATTATACGAGTTTTCGCTTTGTTTCGTCAAGGTTTTATTTGCCATTTTTATTTTTTTCTTTTATACTAAAATAAAACATTACAATATTCGGAGGATTTTATGCATATAGGTAAGAAAGCGCAGAAAAGAGAAAAATCAGCTATGTCGGTTTCTTTATACGGAAATCTGGTTTTTGTTGTTATCGAGCTTCTCATGGCTATTTTTACAGGTTCACAGGCGGTGCTTCTGGATGCAGTTTATGATGGAGTAGAATTTTGCATGCTACTGCCATCGCTTTTCCTTATTCCGTTGCTATACCGCCCATCCAATGAACAGCATCCGTTTGGATACACCCAGATTGAATCCATTTTCGTTGTTGTCAAAGGAATCACCATGGTCTCTGTAACATTCGGGCTGATCTTCAATAATATTCATCTGATGCTCCACGGCGGACACATCGTATCCTTCCATACGATTGCGTCATTTGAATTTTTCGCATGTTTCCTTGGCATTGTAGTCACTATTTATCTGAGTATAAAAAATAAAACGATGGCATCTCCTATGATCAATATGGAAATGCAGGGATGGAAAATTGACAGCTTTCTGTCTCTCGGCATGGCAGTTGCCTTTTTACTGCCGATACTGCTGCCATTTGCATGGTTTAAACCAGTTATTCCTTACCTGGATCAGATTATCACGATTACGTTGTCTGTCATCATGCTTCCGGCACCGATCCGCACTATTATCACAGCATTCCGTGATCTTATGCTGATCCCACCGGAAGAAGACACCATTGAAGAAATCAAAAACCTTGTGGAACCGATCATCCGCACTTATGGTTATCAGAAATTGTATTATGATATTCTGCGTACAGGACGTAAGCTGTGGATCAGTGTCTATATCACATTTGAAAAGGACCTCGTATCACTTGCTAAATTCAAAGCCATCCAGTCAGAGTGTATTGCAGCTCTCGCTGAAGAATATCCTGATTTTTATTTTGAGCTTCTGCCGGATATTGCTTTCACCGGAGCAGAGAAAGCTGCACTGGAGCAGAAAATTCTTGAAGAACAGATGCAAGAAATGCAGGAAGGAACAAGGGAAGTGTAAATAATTGTACACTCCCAATTGCAACAGGAAACGTGAAAATACCAATAGGAATTGTCTTTATTATTAGTAAGGATATAAAGAATATAAAGCAAGGAGCGAGAGGCTTGTATAAAATCAAGCTTTCGCCCTTGCTTTATACATTTCAGTTATAAAATGCATATCAACTGCAGGCAACAATTACAAAGAATTATTTCCCATTTTCGATTGCCTGATCAATGAGCTCATTCAGTCTCTTTGCCTGATCTTTCGCTGTGATGGCGCCTACGATTGGCTCTCCTACGATATTACCCTTCTGGTCAACGACGTATGTCGTCGGGTAAGAGAAGAGTCCGGAAGTAAATTTTCCTGCTTCACTATTTGTGGCAAACCATACATTTTTGTAAGTAATTTTCTTTTTTGATAAAATATCTTTCGCTTCTTTGATGGCTGCTTTGTCGCCGTCGATTGTAAAGGTGTTGACACCTATCACTTCGCCGCCTTTTTTCTGAAGCTTTTTATTGAGCGCCTGCAGATCTTTCAGCTCACCGACACATGGGTTGCATGTAGTGAACCAGAAATTTACGACTGTCACTTTATTTTTCGCAAAAAGCTTCTTGCTGTCTACTGCATTGCCGTCAAGATCTTTTCCTTTGAAGCCTGGGAAACTTATCGCACTACTTTTTTCTGTACTCTTATCATCTTTATTATCGGATGTACTCATGCCTGCTTCGCTTGCATCCACGCTGTCGCCAGAACCTGGTTTCGTTCCGCAATCCGGATATTTCTGTTCTAAAACAGTCAGTCTTCCTTCGATCTTCTTGATTTCTTCTGCTCCTTCTTTCAATGTTTTCAATTCGTCTTTTGAAAATTGATCCTTCGCACCGTCGATTGTCTTAAGGAGAAAATCTCCATAGTTTGTACCATCTTCAATCATCGGATTGTTCTTATTGGCTGCCAGGAATACTTTTTCCCAAAGCTTGGAGTTGGCTGCCAGAATATCATTTTCTTTCTGCATCAGCTTCTGATAAAGCTTTGCCGCTTCTTCTTTGCTGTCCGGATTATTTTTGCTGTCACTTTCTGTCTGGGCAGTTTTCCCGGAGCTGCTATCCTTGCTGTTACCAGAAGTACATGCACTGAGTCCAAGTGCTAAAATGAGTGTCATTGTTACAGCTGTTGTTTTTAAAAGTTTTGTTTTCATCATAATTATTTATCTCCTTTACATTTATTATTTTTACTAAAACCATATCGAAACCTAAGTGCTTCGGCCGGGCATTCTTTTATACATTTGCCACAGCGGATACATTCCGTGTGGTCAGGTGTCTTCGTGATATCCACATCCATCTTGCATACGCGGGCACATTTTCCACAGGAAATGCATCTACGATCGTCCACTTGGATACCTAAGAGGGATACTTTATTCATCAATGCGTAAAATGCACCTAATGGGCAGATCCATTTGCAAAACGGACGGTAAAATAAAATACTTAATACTACGATTACAAGCAGAATAATTAATTTCCTTGTAAATAATGCTCCAAGCGCCTGACGGATTCCTTCATTTACGATGGCCAGCGGGATGGCCCCTTCCAACACACCCTGTGGGCAAATATATTTACAGAAAATTGGATCCGACATTCCCACATCATTTACAAGAAAAGCCGGCAGCAGGATAACCGCGAATAAAAGCACGATATATTTGATCCAACGAAGAGGCTTTAACTTCATTGTGGAAAACTTTTTGCAAGGAATCTTATGCAGCAGATCCTGAAGCCAGCCGAAAGGACATAAGAATCCACATACAAAACGCCCCAACAGGACACCGATCAGGATCAGAAATCCACTTATATAGTAGGAAAAGCGAAATTTTGATGCGCCTACCACTGCCTGAAATGCGCCGATCGGACAGGCACCTGCTGCCGCGGGGCAAGAATAACAGTTCAATCCCGGCACACATACGGCTTTCCCTTTACCTTGGTAAATACTCCCCTTTATAAAATTTGGCAAATGTATATTTGTAAGCAATGCCGCTCCCGCCTGGATCCATCCACGGAAACGACTTATAATTATAGATGTTTTTTTCTTCTTATTCTTATCCAATGCCAACACACTCCAGACACAATCGGATTGCCTTACTGAATACTGAATCCACTTCGCCTCGCATTGCTCCGAAGCATACCATGCATATCGCGGCTATTAGTAAAGCGCCCTGGATCATAGCTTTTTTTCTATGAAACAATTTGATCACTCCCTTCATTTCTGCCTCATTATAACACGGCATGTATAAAATCCTTGTTAAGAAGCAAAACTTAACAAAGATTTTATGTCCATATGCTATACTGATACCAGGAGGAAACATATATGCATATTTTAATAGTAGAAGATGAGAAGGTGCTCTGCGACACGATCGTACGCAGCTTAAAACACCTTTCATACAGTGTAGATTATTGCCACGATGGGCAGACTGCGATCGACATGCTCGCTGTGGATCATTTTGACCTTGTCGTTTTGGATCTTAACCTTCCAAGAAAAGATGGCATGAGCGTTCTTAAGGCACTTCGAGAAAATGATTTTGATACGAAAGTTCTGATCCTTTCGGCCCGAAGCGAAGTCGCCGATAAAGTTGCCGGATTAGATGCCGGCGCCAACGATTACCTTACAAAACCATTTCATTTGGAAGAACTGGCCGCAAGAATACGTGCTCTTACACTTCGACGATTCACACAGCACGACGTCGTGCTGACCTGCCAGGAGCTTTCCTTTGATACAAAGGCACGCAAAGCTTCTGCCAAAGGTTCGGACATTTCTCTTACAAGGAAGGAAACGGGGATTTTAGAATATCTAATGTTGAATCAGGGGCGTCCGATCAGCCAGGAAGAATTTATTGAACATGTGTGGGACAGCAGCGTCGATAATTTCAGCAATTCCATAAGAGTGCATATTTCTTCTCTCAGAAAGAAGCTGCGCACCGCTTTAGGATACGACCCGATACACAACCGCATAGGAGAAGGATACGTAATGGAGGAACGCCAATGAAAAAATTATCTTTACAATGGCGGATCACTTTAATGACTGCCGTTTTAATCTGTGTCACATGCGTACTTATGAATTGCCTGATCGGCTATTCCGGTAAGCATTATATGGATACAATTGGAAATGACATCTCTACTTACAGTGATACAAACAGCGACAAAACCGAATCCTTTGACCCAAGCAGCAAGGACCTCGATAATGCGCTTACGATCATTGTAAGCGGCGCCCAGAACTCCTTCAGTCTGACAAGCTGGTATATTACAGCGGCTGTCACACTGCTTGGCGCGGCGCTCGCTTATTTTGTCAGTGGACATGCACTAAAGCCACTGAAAAGCTTTGCCTCTCAGATTGAAAAAGTACAGCCTGACAATTTATCAGATATGAAAGTGAGTGAAGATGTGCTTCCGGAGTTTCGACAGTTCTGTCGCTCTTTCAACAGTATGATCGACCGTCTTGATGAAGGATTCAAAAGCCAGCGGCAATTCACCGGCAATGCTGCCCATGAACTTCGCACCCCGCTTGCACTTTTGCAGGCACAGATGGATTTATTTTCCATGGAACACCCGGATGTAGACGATGAGACGCGCAACGTTCTCGATCTTATAAAAGAACAGACAGAACGCATGTCACAGATGACGAAAATCCTTCTGGAAATGAGCGAGCTCAACAGCGTACCATGTGAGGATGCGATCGAACTTGCTCCGATGGTGGAGGAAATATTTACCGACCTTGCCCCTCTCGCCGAAGAGAAACATATCGCGCTGTCTTCCGATGGAGACGCCCGTTTCATTGGAAGCGATACTTTAATCTATCGTATGCTTTTTAATCTTACTGAAAATGCAATTCGCTATAACCGAAAGAGCGGCGCTGTTCGCATTTCCGTCTGTGAAGATAAGAAATATCATCTGATCCGGATAAAAGATCATGGTTTTGGAATTGCCAAAGCAGATCAGCAAAGCATTTTCCAGCCATTTTTCCGTGTCGATAAATCCCGCAGCCGCGCCCATGGCGGCGTAGGACTTGGTCTTTCTCTCGTTTGGGAGATTGCCTCACTTCACGGCGGGTCTGTAAAAGTGGAAGAAAGCTCCAAAGAAGGAACTACCATTCTCGTAAGCCTGCCGAAAGAAAGATAGCACAAAAAAAGGGTGTGTTACGATAACGACTAAAAAAGGTCCACCGGACCTTTGGGTTTGTCAAGCAAAGTGTGTAAATTTTTTGATTTTTTATCGGCGGTCAAATTAGACCGCCGATTTTGCATTATTTTTGTTGATTCGCATATTATTGGAAGGGCAAGTCATCGTCTTCTGCATCAGTATCTGAAAGGTGGATATATCAAAATAAATCTCGTCTGTTTCGGTAGCATACTGATAACTGCGACCCTGTCTTTCCGCCTCTTTTTCTGCTTCTGATAAACTGTCAAACCAATCTTGTAATTCTTTTTCGGCTCGCAAAGCACTGATGAAATCAAGGGGATACCCACCGGCTCCACAGATATAATCGCCATTATCATAAGGACTCCTGCCTTTTGCTACCCATTCATGAAGTTCCCTACACCTTTGATGTTTTGCTTTTGGCCATGCCTTTTTGAGTGCTTTTGCAAAACCTGTACCCCCATCAGACACTACCATCCTTGGCTCAGCAATACGTTTCATCAAAGCGATCCAGGCTCCTGCATGTTCATAACGACACAAATACCATCCCAACACATGCTTTTCATCACAGCAAATCAAAACGCATGCTTTCCGACCAAGATAGATCCCATCGAGAAATACTACATCTCTAGATTCTGCTATCTTTGGCGGCATAGCCCATATATCCCAGAACTTTGCTGTCTTTCTTCTAAAGGATCTTCCTTCTCCAGACATTGTTGATTGAGATTCTTTTCCAAACAGCCAATCCAAAAAGATTTGCAGTTCCTTGGATTCATTATTAATTTTATGCGTTAGTGACGTTTTGCAATTCTTACAAAGCCAACGTTGCGAACCAGCTTTTGTCTTTCCAGACTTCACACATTTCATACCACAAACAGGACAATTTACTTGATTCATCTAATCTTCCCTCCATGGTTCTTATTTTAAGGAAGATTAAAAGCCTTTAGTTCCTTTATTTTCAAGGGTTTGGAGACTTTTTATCAACACGTTTTGTCCACCCTCAAAGTTGTTTAAAAAAAGATTAAACCGCCTTCAACCCTTTATTTTCAAGGGCTGAAGGCGGTTTCTATCAACACATTTTGTCCTATAACTCAAATTATAAGAATTCGCAGGCGCAAATCCAACTACAAAAAAAGCCTTTAAATACTAATTCTATCAGTACTTAAAGGCTTTCTATTATTCATACTTAAATGCCGTGCAAATTAGTCCTGTACGTATGGCATAAGAGCAACGTGACGTGCTCTCTTGATAGCTACTGTAAGAGCTCTCTGATGTTTAGCACAGTTTCCTGTGATTCTTCTCGGAAGGATTTTTCCTCTCTCAGAGATGTACTTTCTTAATTTTGCTACATCCTTGTAATCGATCTCGTTATTCTCTTTTCCACAGAATACGCAAACTTTTTTTCTTCTACGTCCGCCGCCTCTTCTCTTGAAGCCGCCTTCTGGACGATTTCCTTTATCGTAAGCCATGATTAACTCTCCTTTCAATTCTTAGTTGAACGGTAATTCTTCGTCAATTCCATCTGGAATATTCATGAAGCCGTCGCCTGCATCCGCTGCCGGAGCTGGTGCCGGTGAAGGAGCCGCCTGACGGAAACTTCCTGCGTTAGCATCACTGACTGCTTTGCTCTCTGCAAATTCCTGATCTTCTACAACAACATCTGTTGTGTAAATTTTCTGACCTTCTTTGTTCGTGTAGCTTCCTGTCTGAATACGTCCTGTAACGATTACCTTCAGACCCTGACGGAAATACTTCTCCGCGAACTCTGCACTTCTTCCGAATGCAACACATCCGATGAAGTCTGCAGTCTGCTCTCCGTCATTGTTACGACGGAATCTGCGGTCAACAGCTAATGTATATCTGGCAATTGCCATAGAGTTATCACCCTGTGAATATCTAACTTCTGGATCCCTTGTTAAGCGTCCCATCAAAATTACTTTATTCATATTATACCTCTACTTCCTGTCTATGCTTCCTGTCTAACGCATAAATATCTGACTACATTATCCATGATGCGAATTCTCTGCTCGATTTCGCCTGGAGTCTCAGCATCAGACTCGAAGTGGATGAAATAGTAATATGCTTCTTTCATCTTCTGAATCTCGTAAGCTAATCTTTTCTTACCCCATTCATCAACGTCAGAGATCTTGCCACCGAAACGCTCAACTAATGCTTTCACTTTTTCGATAACCTGTGCTCTTTCGTCGTCTTCGATTTTTGCACTGACAACAACAGCTAATTCATATTTGTTCATGTCGTCCTGCACCTCCTTCTGGTCTTTTGGCCCCCGCCCGCTTATGTGGGAGCAAGGATTTCCGCGCATGGTTATACACGGAATAATAGTGTATCACAATTTGATATGATAACATAAAGGCTTAATTGTTTCAAGCTTTTTTCTTCAAATCTCTTGTATTTTTTTCAACAAGCTTTCTCGCGGTCATGATCTGATGTCCGCACCCCATACATTTCAACCGGAAATCCGCTCCAACACGCAGGATCTCCCACTCTTTGCTTCCACACGGATGCGGTTTCTTCAATGTAACGATATCGCCCACTTCATATATATAAGCCATTTTAATTCCCCCTTACTCCAGCTCTTCTTCCTGCACTCTTACGCCAATCACAACGAAACGATGTTCATCACTGGCTCCTGTGCAGGTAGAAAGTGTAACACAACTGTCACTATTTGTCACCTTTACGCCAGTATCGTAGAGTGCCATACTTTTTGCTGCTTTCGTAAATGATTGAAACATTGCATCGTCCGAGAAATCTGTCTGGTACACATCGGATTTCTCTGTCGTCTCTCCCGCAGCATATATAATGTAAGTTAATTTTCTTCCATCTAATGTGTAAATGTAAAAATACGGATATTTCTTCCAGAATTTCTTCGTATCATAATCCTGCAAATGCCGGAACATGGAGCCGTCTTTCATGCGGTGCCCGTACACGATACTGTTGCCGTCTGCAAAATCCGCATTTGCATTTGAATCTAAGAAAATGCTTCCCAGCGTATTCTCATTATTTGAAAATGTTTTATGCAGATAAGTCTGGTTGTCTTTCCCCTGCACAATCGGATAATTAATTTCCTTCGGTTTCGGAGAAAAACGAATCCACCCTATCGTATCTGCATTTATTTTCTTCAACTTATCAAAATCCACCTGAAACTCATCTACGGATCTTCCCGAATCTTTATCCTGTGTCACCGCCAGTTTGCGTACTTTCTTATATTCATCCTGTCCGTCTTTGTAGCCTTTTCCGATTTTCAGAAGGTTATATCCGGAAACGCAGAATACAATCACCGCAATTACTAAAATGATATTCAGCAGAAAATTACTTTTCTTCCTTCTTCCTCTGTGATGTTTTCTTTCACTCATCCGCACCACTCCTTCAACTATTGTCTTTACATTATAACAAGCCTTACCTACTTCTGCCAGTGTCAATTAATAAAGCGTGTGCCTTCCCCCATTCTTGTGCCAGATGCAATTTTCTGCAATACTCTACTTTCCTCGCAAGTACGCGTCTCCTTTGGTTTTTCTATTATAACAAACCAATAAAATACCATAATCGGTGTTCAAAAAAGAGTGTACTTCCTCCCGAAAAGTTTTATATATCAGAAACGACGTTTCCAGTTCTCATTATATAAAAAGACAGCTCATCACCTCCTCATAACAGGAAAGTAGCCATGAGCAAAACTCCACACATTCAGTATTTATGCGGGTTTGCGAGGCATGGCAAC
>NZ_QUFR01000001.1:501716-503049 GCF_003478575.1 Dorea sp. AF24-7LB | reverse complement strand
TAGAGATGAGCAAAACACATTAATTCAAAAGTAGGACGTGGCAGTTAGTTTCCATAAAGTTTGAGGTTACGATTTTATGGCATAGCAAAGCTAACGTAAGTCCAAAACTTACGAAATCATAAGACTATGAGAAATTTTTAATCAAGCAATTCGTTTTATTGTTTTTAGTTTGCGATAAGACTGACCGGAATGTCTAGTGATTGCGGCAACGGCAACTGCCAGTAAACTGATATGGGCAAGTGTGTTTAAGTTTGTAACAGACGCTTTATTTCTCACCCACATCCGCTCCTGACCAGTATTTTTAAAACGCGAATTATAGCGTTCACATTCTGTGCGGAGTGAATAATTACTTTCAAAATATTTGCTGTCCCTATCAATGGAAAGTCTTAAATCATCAGGAATGGTGAGATATTTCGTACAGCCACGATGCTTTTTACCATTATAGAAATTTTTGTGGTGGCATGGGCAAACGGTATCTTTACTTGATTTTAGAGGACAACAAAACTTTTGACGGGTACGACCACAATCGGAAAACTTACCATCCTTCCACATGGCAAGCCCTGCTTCGCAAATGGGATTCCCTTGAGGAAGAAGTTTCGGATTTTTGGAATTACGTTTGTTTAATGGAATGATACATTCTCCATTGTAAAGATCCTTAACCTGATTGTAGATATTTTTGACATCGTAACCTTTGTCGGCAAGGAATGTGCAGTCCGTTATTGGTTGAAAGGAATGGGTAGCAGCAAGGATATCTAAAGCGACGGTAGCATCATGAACTTCCGCGGTTGTGGTCATTTCATAAATAGGAAGACCTGAAATACAGTCTACAAGGACATGATTTTTATAGCCCCAATAGAATTCATATTTTTTCTCGTTCGTTTGATTGGATGCAGTGTGGACGCCGAGTTTACAATCCGAATCCGCCCTTGGTTGATTTCCGGGTTTAAACTTATTTGAGAGAAAAGATTTCGGATTATTCTGTGAAGTATTTGCAGAGACAGGGGTTGAATCTAAGCCAATAAAAGAAGTGTCTACAATACCTTCTTTAGAAAGGAATAACACCTGAGTTTTCATGATTTCAGAGAGAACTTTGTTATCGAAATTTTTCAGGAAGCGATCAAAAGTCCAATAAGAAGGAAGTGGACGAGAAATATCAAAGCCACAAAAATGCGCAATCAGAAGATTATTGTGAAGATAATCGACAAGATCGGAAATCATGGAGAAGCCTTCGCATTTCATGACAATAAAGGAACAAATCATAGCGTGATTTGAAAAGCCTTTCCTTCCTGTCTTGGGGAATTCCGGAACAAAGGATAAATCAAGATTCAAAAAA